>CASBQX010000252.1 GCA_949127925.1 Synechococcales cyanobacterium PMM_0002 | reverse complement strand
TCCAGATCATGACCCAAACTGGCATGGACGTGGCGCACCAAATCGGCAACCTGCTGCCGCTGATCTGCCGTTAACGCCGGGTGGTGTTGGGCACCCGAATCTAGCAGGTCGGCTTTGAGACAAACAGCAGACGCATCGCCTGGTTGATCTTGATGTGCCATTTTGGCCTCTGCGATTTCTGCCGTAGCAGCCAAGCGATAAGCATGGGTTTTTAGACCCGTCGTTTGGGTCTGTAGCGCTCCAGTAGCCGGATGAAGCTGTGCCATGTCGGGGGTAATGTCTCCCCAGGTCAGCGCCATGCCCAGCCCACAAACCGAGCGAATTTCTAAGCGGCAGCGATCGATATGGGCATCACCTGCCGCGATCGCCGACTGAATCGGTTGCACCAACACCCCCAGGCGCAGCTGGTGCAGTTGCAGGTGCGATCGCTGCCAATAAAACAAGCTTTTGGCTCGAAATAACTCTGCCCACACTTGGCGCAATCCGCGAGCGATCGCCCCCCGTTCGGCTCGACACACTTGGGCACTCAGCAGTCCCCCTGTGCTGTTCGTCAAAGCGGGTTCTAGGTCGGGCATTAGCGCCAGTGAGGGGCGCAAGATTAGCATGGGAGCCTGCCATGCCTGCACCTGGGTTTCAACCTGCGCTAGCCAGTCGTCCCCCAGCGGAGTGGTGACAATCGCCTGACGAATTTGTTGGGCGATCGCCTGCAACTGTCGGGCATTGTTCACATCCACATAGAGAGCCGAATCGGGTAAATCGCCAAACAGCGGTTCTAGCCAGTTAATGTCTGACAAAAACCGACGAAACACCCGATGCGGCACCACAAAGCCAGGAATTACCGGATACCCACGCTGCATCACCAGCGCCAAATTGGACGCCTTATCTCCCACCTCTGAGCGATCACCGGGCTGCACCTGCTCCAGCCAACAAAGGTCTTTCAGTTGATCCACCTGCACACCACGCTGTTGCTCACAGAGTAGCACCCATCATAGGATTTCCGGTGGGGTCGAAGTGTGTGGCAGACTTTGTTTTCGTGAAAGCGCCAAAGATGATTACGACCCAGGATGGCTCCCGAAAATTACGATTTCTAACGGCGCGAGGCGGATAAAGCCAGTGGAGGCCGCGTTTCTGGAGGTAAGGCGTTGCTGCCATTGGTTGAGGGTGCTGGGCCACCGTTAGCCACTCCCGGATCGGCGGGCAACAAAAATTCTCGGATAAACCGAGCCGCTGCCCGTTGGGCTAGACCGCCAGCAATTTGCTGACCCATCCGCTGAGTTTCGGGACGCAGCAGCAGATTGGGCACGAGCGGCACCAGCTGCATTGGGTCAAAACCGGGTGTCTCGCGCAAAATGGTCATAATCCGAGTCAGATGTTCCAGATTTTCTTGCTCTGGCGGTGCTGCTACAGGGGTAGGATTGCCTAACCCAATCCGGTCGCGAATGGCTGAGGTAAAGCGCTGCAAGGTCGTTTGACCGAAACCATCCACCCCTTTAACAATTTCGTCTACCAGGTATTCGCGAATAAAGTCGCCCCGCTCTGAGAACAAAAAGTCAGCAGCTTGGTCAAGTGCCGTGCTTAGGTCATAATCGGAGCTGTCTTTGGCATTGTTGAGCAAGTTTTCTAAGCGGTTCCAGCGGAAACTGCCGTTTTTGAACAGCAGGTCTTGCAGGGATGCGCGCAGCTCCGGAGACGAATCGGTTAGCAGCCGTCTTGCCACATAGGGGTAGGCTTTACTGAGTACCTTAAAGTTGGGATCAACGTTAATCGCAATCCCTTCTAGGGTCACCAGCGAGCGAATGATCAGCGCATAGTAGGCAGGCACTCGAAACGGATATTCATACATCACGTCGGAGAGCTGATCGGTAATGCTCTTGAAGTTCAGCTCTGCCACACTGGAGCCAAGGGCATTGTTGAACACCGTCGATAGGGCGGGAATAATTGGCGTTAGGTCAGTATCGGCTGTGAGAAAATCGAGCTTCACATAATCGTTGGCCAGCCCTTCAAAATCACGGTTTACCATGTGGACGATCGCTTCAATCAGCCCATAGCGCTGTTGAGGCTTGACTTCGCTCATCATGCCAAAGTCGAGGTAGGCTAGCTTGCCATCGGGTGTGGCCAGCAGGTTACCGGGATGAGGATCGGCGTGGAAAAACCCGTGCTCTAACAGCTGCCGCAGGGAACACTGCACCCCCACATCCACTAAGTAAGCCGCATCTCCGCCCTGGGCGCGCACCTCATCGGGCTTGGTCAGTTTTACGCCATTAATCCACTCCATCGTTAGCACCCGCCGATGGGTATATTCCCAGTAGATGCGGGGGACGTAGATGTCGGTCATGTGGCCGTAGAGCTGGGCAAACCGTTCGGCATTTTGCCCTTCGTGGGTGTAGTCCATCTCTTCAAAGATACGGGCACCGAATTCGTCCATAATGCCTACCAGGTCACTCCCGATACGCATAAAGAACTTGCCTGCCCAACTGGCAAGGGTGCGCAAAATGTAGAGGTCTAGGGTAATGTTTTCGGCTAGGCCGGGTCGCTGCACTTTGACGGCAACCGTTTCACCTGTTTTGAGTTTTCCTTTGTACACCTGCCCCAAGGAGGCAGCGGCGATCGGGTCAGCTGACAGCTCGGCGTAGATATGTTCAGGGCGATCGCCCAATTCTTCTTCAATAAACCGAAATGCGATTTCGTTGGGGAAGGGCGGCAGCTGATCTTGTAGCTTGGTCAGCTCGTCCAAATAAACGGCAGGCACTAGGTCGGGTCGGGTAGACAGGGCTTGACCCACTTTGATTGAGGCTGGCCCTAAGTTGGTCAGCATTTCCCGTAGACGAATGGCGCGACGGGGCTGATTGCGTTCTATGTGCCCAAGTTGCTTGTCCCACCACAGCCCGATCGCAAAATTGATGAAGGGCAGAAAGATGGCAACGATGCGTCTGCCAACCTGGAAGGGACGAGACTTGTAGTGCTGGGCGATCGCCACTGGGTCGTAGCGGAGTGGTTCTGTGAGTGACGCATCGTGAGCAGATTTGAGATGTCCCTCTTCTGGCTTGAGGGGTTCAGCTACCGCTAACCGGGTGGGTACATCTTTAGTCTGGGCAGTCTCGGCAGTTTGCATGGGTTTTGCGGTGGGAAGAGCAGGAATTACGCCTCTGTAACGCATTGTAACAGTTTGTTTCAAGCAGCTTCTCTATCTTCATAGATGACGCTGTGGGGAGGTGGCCTGTTCTCCGTCATCCTTAGGCATGAGAATTAAATAACTCCGCCATTCTTCGGTAGGGGCGAACGGCCGTTCGCCCATTTTTCTGTAGGGGTGAACGGCCGTTCGCCCATTCTTCTGTAGGGGTGAACGGCCGTTCGCCCCCTACCGACAATCAAATTCCCGATCTTATTAAATCCGTCATCCTTAGGGTGGAAAACCCGTCGGTTTGCCGGGAGTGGGGGAATCGAGCCAACAGCCTTGGGGGCTTCCCCCAAACCCCCAGCAGGGGACGAAGCCCGTCCCCCACACCCCCTCCGCAAGGGCG
>CASBQX010000251.1 GCA_949127925.1 Synechococcales cyanobacterium PMM_0002 | reverse complement strand
CCCAATTGGCTAGGCAACGACAATACAATTCGAGACTTGCCCAGCGCCATGCAGCAGTCTGGAGCTACGGTTTGGGGTGGCGGGATCTGGGCGATCGCGGCGGTAGTGGGCGCGGTGCTCCACAGCCAACGGCAAGGGCGCTGGCTGTGGAGCGTCAACCTGGTGGCGATGATGGCATTTGTGGCGTTTTCTGGAATGCCTGCGATCGCCGTCATCGATACCCTGCGGCAGCTACCTCTCCGGCAGCTGGCGACCGAAATTGTCCAGCAGCAGCGCCCTCAAGAACCCGTGCTAATGGTCGGTTTTCAAAAGCCCAGCCTAGTGTTTTATAGCCAGCGCCCGATTCTCTACATTCCCAAGACCGATGTGGCTGCTGAACGGGTGCAGCGAGCCTCTCAAGCTAGCCCCAGCCCCAGCTCCATGCTGGTTTTAGGCGTAGGCTACAAAATCGATGAAATGCAGCTGCCGGCCCAGTCCTACCAACGGCTGGCAGAAGCCGGAAAATATGACTTAATTCGAGTGAATTTACCATTTCGCAATCAGTAGGTTGCTAGTGTCAGCAGAGAAAAATACTAGAGAGGATAAGGCAGGAAGAAAGTCTAGGATCTAGCTGCCATCATCACTTTTAGAGATTTCCTTAATAAGTATTATTCTCAATAAGCAAGTTTTCTTGCAAATTGAGTGAGAATTTGTGTATCCTTCTGAGTAGAGCTTCACTCCCAGGACGGTGACTATGACAGCCTACACTGCTACCGCACTGAAGTCTGAACTGAACGAACGGGGTTGGCGGTTGACGCCCCAACGCGAAACGATTCTTCAGATCTTTCAGGATCTGCCAAAGGGAAATCATCTGAGTGCAGAAGACCTCCACAATCTGCTTCAAGCTGAAGGGCATGCTATCAGTCTATCGACGATTTACCGCACGCTAAAACTGATGGCGCGGATGGGAATTTTGCGAGAACTTGAGCTAGCAGAAGGCCACAAACACTATGAAATCAATCAGCCCTCGCCGCATCACCACCATCATCTAATTTGCGTTAAGTGCAATAAAACGATTGAGTTTAAGAACGATGCCATCCTCAAAACGGGGACGCGGACGGCTCAAAAGGAAGGCTATCACCTGCTAGATTGCCAGCTGATGATTCATGCGATTTGCCCTGCCTGCCAGCGATCGCTGTTACCGATGTAGAGGCTGTAGACGCTATTCCGGATCAGCGGTTTAACCAATTAACTCAGGCTATGGTTAAAACTGACTATTGATATCGCCAGGGTTAATGCCGTGCGATCGCTGTGCGGCGGCGATCGCCCGTTGGGTTTCTGGACCTAAAATGCCATCCAGTGGACCCGAATACAGCCCCTGGCGAGTTAGCTGCCGCTGGAGTTCTAAGACGCTGACATCTGGTAGGGGTTGAACTGGCTGAACCGGGGAGCTGGACGCGGGCGTTTGAGCCGTGGGCTGGCTGCTATCTAATCCGGAGGGGCTAGGGAAGGCCGTGGTCGGCTGGGGTTGGGTGGCAGGCGGTAGTGCTGTCGAGGTAGCGCTGCTTGGAGTCGTCGGAGCATTCAGTGCCGAAAACGTCGCTCTACCCGCAATCCCATCTGGGTTCAATCCTTGTGCCTGTTGAAAGGCAATTAGGGCCACTTCGGTTAGAGAGCCAAACTGGCCATCGACCGCACCTCGGTAATATCCCAAGGTCGTCAGCCGTTGCTGGAGCGTGGTCACATCTGTCCCCGCATCGCCTAGCAGCACAAACCCACCCGATGCCACTGGCAGCCGAGCAGCAGGGCGGGCTGAGCTGCTGGCTGCTGCCGTGGCGCGCTCAATGGCGGCCAGGGTTTCAGCTCCCACAATTCCATCGGGGCTTAGCCCATTGCGCCGTTGAAAGTCGGTGACCGCCGATTCAGTCAATTCCCCGAACACCCCTGAAATCGGCCCATCGTAATAGCCCAAGTTGCTCAATTGAGTTTGAAGCTGCGTCACCGACTCTCCTCTATCTTCTACCTGGAGCAGCGCTTGGCTGATCAGCCCTGGAGCCACCGCTCTGGGTGCTCGGTTCTGGGCGGGTGCAGTCGTACTCAAGGCTAGGGCGGCAGGAGCCAAGCCGAAGATGGAGACACTGACGGCGATCGCCAGAACTCGGGTCATCGTCAATGCTTGGGTCATCTGAATGCGCTGGGCAGTGCCAGAGTAGATCGAGTGATTTTCACTAGGGCAAGACCCCATTGAATTGTCAAACCGGAGAAGGGACGGCATAAGGTCTGCTGTGCTATTTCTATCGCTGAGATTTCTATTGCTGAGATTTTTATCGCTGAGGTTAGGAATCTGCGCCCAAATAACGTACCCATCAACCCGGTTTCGACTTCGCTCAACCTACGAGCATCGAGAGTTGAGCGGAGTCGAAACTCGATCTCCTGGTAGCTTATTTTCATGCAAGTCCCTTACCTGATAAAGTACCTCTTTTGGGTGTCATTCTATGCCATTCCAGCCCTAGGGAAACAAGAATCTTGCCCCATACCCCAACTCCACCAATCCCACGATTGAAATATTTGTGGAACTGAATAGACTAGTCCCAATGTATAGGTTTTCCTGATGACTGACTTCACTTATCGAAACTTTACAAAACCGTAGCTGCCAGGGCGATAATAAAGCAAGGATATCCAGATTGGCAACTATCCAAATTGGCAACTATCCAGATTGGTAAACCAGATTGGCAAATTGGCAACTAGGAGGATTGGAATCTATGGTGGCACTTGCAGAACGGACTCAGAATCGTTTGTCATTGCAGACTGCCGAGGTTGCTGCTGAAACGACAACCCTGCGATCGCTGGACTGGGATCGCGATCGCTTCGACATCGAATTTGCCCTCGAAAACGGCACCACCTACAATTCCTTCCTGATTCGCGGCGAAAAAGTTGCCCTAGTCGATACCTCCCACGCCAAGTTTCGGCAGCTTTACCTCGATTGCCTCACCGGGCTAATCGATCCAGCTGAGATTGACTATTTAATTATTAGCCACACCGAACCCGACCACAGCGGCCTAGTCAAAGACGTGCTGGCGCTCAACCCCAACATTGTCGTGGTGGGTGCCAAGGTAGCGATTCAGTTTTTAGATGATTTGGTGCATCAGCCGTTTGAGCGCAAACAGGTGAAGAGTGGCGATCGCCTCGACCTAGGCAATGGTCACGAGCTAGAGTTTCTGTCTGCCCCCAACCTGCACTGGCCCGACACAATTTTTACCTACGACCACAAAACAGCCGTCCTGTTCACCTGCGATGCCTTCGGCATGCACTACTGCGACGAACGTACCTACGACGAAGACCTGGCACCGCTGGCCGATGACTATAAGCTCTACTACGACTGCCTGATGGGTCCCAATGCCCGCTCGGTGCTGTCTGCCCTGAAACGAATGGGCGAGCTGCCTGACATTAAAATCATTGCTACGGGACATGGGCCACTGTTGCAGTTCAACGTAGCCGAACTGGTGGGGCGCTACCGCGAGTGGAGTGAAGCCCAGGCCAAGGCCGCTACCACAGTGGCGCTGTTTTACACAGACGGGTACGGCCACGGCGAAGAATTGGCGCAGGCGATCGCCCAAGGGATTTACAAAACGGGAGTTGCTGTCGAGCTAGTCGATCTGAGCAGCACAGAACCCCATGAAATTATGGTGTTGGTGGGGATTGCCTCCGGGCTAGTGATCGGCATGCCACCGCAGTCGGGAGCTGCTGCCGACACAGCCAAAGCCGCACTCAGCACAGTGTTAGCTGCTGCCCACGGCAAACAAACCGTCGGCCTATTTGAAAGCGGCGGCGGCGATGATGAATCGGTCTATCCATTACGCAACCGCTTTCAAGAGCTGGGGCTACGGGAAGCCTTTGCGCCAATTTTGATTAAAGAACCCCCCGCTGATGCCACGTATCAGCTATGCACCGAAGCCGGCACCGACCTCGGTCAATGGCTCACCCGCGATCGCTCCATCAAGCAAATGCGATCGCTCGATAACGAGTTAGACAAAGCCCTAGGGCGACTCAGCGGCGGCCTATATATTATTACCGCCAGTAAAGGCGACGCGGCTAGTGCCATGCTGGCCTCTTGGGTGGCGCAGGCCAGCGTCGAACCACTGGGGATG
>CASBQX010000250.1 GCA_949127925.1 Synechococcales cyanobacterium PMM_0002 | reverse complement strand
TCCGTACGATCTTAAAACCATTAGAATTGACGCTGTTAAATCATCTGCGCAGCCTGCCTGTACTCAAAGAGTATCTGAATCGGCTGTTACATGTGTTGAGAAGCAACGCCCAGTTCTCCACTGGGTATGCGGCTGGCAATGTGATCAACCTGCTCTGCTATCTCAAGGCAGACCTGAGCGGGTATGACTTTTCTCGGCTGGTGGTGCAGCAGGCATATTTACCGGAAGTGAATCTGCACAACGTCGATTTTACGCAAGCAGACTTAAGCAAATCAGTTTTTTCGGAAACCCTCGGCCCGGTTTCCTCCGTCGAGTTTAGCCCCGATGGTGCGCTGTTGGCGACGGGCGATGCCAGTGGTCAGGTGCGATTATGGCAGACTAAGGACGGCACGCTCTGCCTGATTTGCTCCAAGCACGACGATTGGGTACGCTCTATCTCGTTTCACCCTACTGCCCCGCTGCTGGTCAGTGGCAGTGGAGACTGCACCCTTAGACTTTGGGATATTCATACGGGTCAATGTCTGCGTGTCTTTCGGGGGCATCTAGGTCGGATTCGCTCTGTGCGCTTTGACCGCACCGGGACGCTGATTGCCAGTGCCAGCGCCGATCAAACAGTGCGACTTTGGGATGCGGCGAGTGGCGAGTGTTTGCGGGTTTTCCAAGGGCATGGCGATCGCGTTCGTTCGGTTGACTTTGGTGTAGATCCGCAGCAGCGGCGAATTTTGGCTAGCGCTGGCGAAGACCAAACGATTCGCCTGTGGGATGTGGAAACCGGAGCCTGCCTCAATGTGTTGAGCGGTCATACCGATTGGGTGCGATCGCTCAGCTTTAGTCCCGACAGTCAACTGCTTGCCAGCGCTGGTGCCGACACCACCGCTCGACTGTGGGATGTGGCCACCAGCCAGTGCTTGCACATCTTAGAAGGGCATACCGACTGCATCCGCTCGGTGCGCTTTAGCCCCGATGGCCGCCGCCTAGCCACCGCTAGCTCCGATGCGACGCTGCGGCTGTGGGATGTGGAAACAGGCAGCCACCTACAAACCCTGCTAGGCCACTCCAACTGGGTGCGCTGTGTGGCCTTTGCCCCCCAAGGAGAACTGTTAGCCAGCGGCAGTGCCGATCGGCGTGTGAAGCTCTGGAACGTGGATACAGCACAGTGCCTCCGCACCTTTGAAGGCTGTGCCCGCTGGGTGCGATCGGTGGCATTCAGCCCCGATGGAGCCTTTCTGCTAGCGGGCAGTGCCGACCATACCCTAAGGCTGTGGGATATTCACACCGGAGCCTGCGTCAAAACACTGCACGACCATACCAACTGGATTCAGTCCGTTGCCTTCAATCCCGACGGTAGCCTGATCGGCAGCGGCAGCGGCGATAAGACAGTGCGCATCTGGAATCGCCAAACCGGAGAATGCCTCAGACGCTTAGCAGGTCATAGCAAACGCATCTTATCCATTGCCTTTAGCCCCGACGGCAGCATCCTAGCTAGCAGTGGCGACGATCGCAGCATTCGCCTGTGGGATGTGGGCACTGGAGAATGTCTAAAAACTCTCGAAGGCCATACCGGGCGCGTGAGGGCGGTGGTCTTTTGTCCGGTGCCAATCGGGGCAACGGGCGCGCTGCTGCTAGCGAGCGGCAGTGAAGAAGAAACCGTGAAGCTGTGGGACATTCAAACCGGAACTTGCCAGAAAACACTAGAAGGACATTCCAACCGCGTCCGTGCTGTCGCCTTCAGCCCCAACGGCACCATCCTCGCCAGCGGCAGCGAAGACCATACCATTCGCCTGTGGGATGTGGTCACAGGTGCTTGCACAGCCGTCTTGAGCGGACACACCGGACGGGTGCGATCGGTTGCCTTTAATCCGATCACCTCTACTCTGGCTAGCGGTAGCGAAGATCATGCAATTAAGCTATGGGATCTGCAAACCCACCAATGCCTGCATACCTTTACGGGGCATAGCGAACAAATTTGCTCCATTGCCTTTAGCCCCAACGGTCAATTGCTGGCCAGCGGCGGTCGAGATGAAGCGATTCGGCTGTGGGAGATTGAGACTAAAACCTGCATCAGGGTGCTCAAGACCCAAAAGCTCTACGAAGGCATGAAGATTACAGGCACAACCGGACTAACAGCCGCGCAACGAGCAACCCTACTGGCACTGGGAGCGGTACAAGATTCTTAGAGGTTTGGGTCTAACGACAAACCGCCTCCCGACCCTCCCTTGTCTGCATACGGTATAGCCTTTCACTTCGGTGCAATCCAGGCAAGGGGCTTCAGCCCCTTGTTCTGGAACCTATGATGTATGGCGGTAGCCGTTGCTGCTTTGACATCCCTCGTTTTGAGCTTGACCCACCGCGCCTAGCGTACTTGCTACATCCAGCGCAGACAGGTTTGCATTGCCTAAATCTATGTGTAGTTAATCTAGTACTTCTAAGCTACACATAGATTTAGGTTTCGTGGAACCCATCTAATCAGGGCAATACGCGGCAGGGCAATACGTGAGGCACCTCTACTGTCCCTTTTCCCTCTCTATCCCATCCAAATTTTTACGAATTTGAGCAGCAATGCCCTCTAATGCTTCCGCCCAGGCAGCGGATTCAGCCGGAGGCAAGCAGATGCCGTCCTGTTCAGCAATAAAGTGGATCATTTTGCGCCTTTTGCTAGAGACAGACGCTGCCCTCGTATAGTCTTGAGAGCAGCCTTCTTTGAGTTTAGCGATCGCCTGGACTGTTCCCATCTGCTTGCCACTCTGCATTAGAGGTTAGGTTAAACTTTTAATTAAAAGTAGAGTATCACCTTATTAATTAAAAGAAGGGTATCACCCCTCACATAGTCTCGGCAAGACTGCTTTCACCCCTCATTTCACCCGTTAGCGCCCCCCTTTCAGCAAATCTTGATGGAACTAGAGCTAAATTCATACGCAAATCTGCTTGGTATTGCCGCTTACTTGCTCTATGCCTATTGAACGCCACCCTTGTCAAGGC
>CASBQX010000249.1 GCA_949127925.1 Synechococcales cyanobacterium PMM_0002 | reverse complement strand
GCTTTAAGCCCTCTCCCCAGGGAGAGGGACTTTGAAAGCTTTTCCGGCTCCCCTCGCCCTTTGGGAGAGGGGCTGGGGGTGAGGGCTAAAACTACAGTTCTCAACGTGGACTTGGTTTAACTGCGAATTAATGAGACTTTCAAGATTTGTCTTAGTAAAAACACAGGCTTTTATAGCGATCGCAAAATATTTTCTACATTCTGCTTCAGAGTTGGTAGCTCTTGCTCTACGACTACCCAAACGATATCAAGATCGATTTCAAAATAATTGTGCGTCAGGATATTTCGCATCCCGATCATGTTTGTCCAAGGAATCTCTTGGTATTGATTTCTGATTGTCGAAGAGAGCGATCGGGAAGCTTCACCGATAATTTGGAGGTTTTGGGTAAACTAGGTTTGAATCAGTTCATTGTGCTCGAATGCTGATCTACCCTGCACAGCGTAGCGCTCGATGCGTTCAATGGCTTCCAAAATATCTTGAAGTTTTTCTCGGTCGTCTCTCATAGTGGCACGGCCTCATTGAGAACTCGTTCGCGGATTCGTTGACGTAGTCCCTTTTCGGTGACGACATCAACCTGGCAGTCCAATAGTTCTTGTAATTCCATCAGCAGTCCGCCTAGGTCAAGTAAGCTGCGTCCCGGCTCTACCTCCACCAGAAAATCTACATCACTTTCTGAGTCTGCCTCTCCCCGTGCTACCGAGCCAAAAACACGAACATTGTAAGCGCCATACTTCGCCGCTAGTCCCAGAATTTCTTTCCGCTTTGCCCTCAAACGCTCACGCATGTTCATGTTAAATTCCTCTCTCACCTCAACTTTAAGGGTGATCTAATCTGAGTGGCGATCTAAGCAGACGTTATTATGTCAGGTGAATTATCCCTAGTCCTAATTCTGCAACATCCCCAAAATCTCCAGGGCAGCGCGATCGCACACTCCTGGTTCGCCCATCGCCTGACGCATTCTGGCATAGTCATCTAGCATTTGCTGGCGGCGTTGCGGGTTGAGCAATAGGTCTAGAGCGGTTTGGGTAATGTTGTCGGGGGTGGCTTGCTCTTGCAAAAACTCTGGCACAATCGGCTGCATTAGCACCAGGTTGGGAGGCGACATGAAGGGAATAGAAAAGCGCAGGACGTTGCGAGCCACCCAGGCGGTGATCGGGTTGACGCGGTATAGCACGACTTGCGGGATGCCCATCAGGGCAATTTCCAGGTTGGCGGTGCCCGATTTGGTAATGGCTAGGTCGGCAGCGGCGATCGCCTGCTGCGATTGACCAGGGACTATCGTTGCCTGCAAGCCATACTGCTGAATCGCGGCTTCAATCGGGGTGCGAAAACATTCGAGCGATAGCGGAATCCAAAAGTGAGCTTGGGGCAGTTTGGCTTGAATTTGGCGGGCAGCCGCGCAAATAATCGGCAGCAGCTGTTTGATTTCTTGTCGCCGAGATGCGGGTAGGAGGGCGATCGCAACTTGGTCGGGGGGAATCCCAAGCTGCTGACGGGCGGCGTCGCGGCTGGGGGCGGTGCTGAGCTGATCGACCAAGGGGTGGCCGACGTAGCTGACATTGGCACCTTGCTTTTGGTAGTAGCGCGCCTCTTCTGGGAAAATGGCCAGCAGGCGATCGGTAATGTTGACCACCTGCTGCGTATCGCCGCCGCGAAATGACCAGACCCATTCTTGGGGCGCAATGTAGTACGCGACCGGGACGCCGGGGAGATACTGGCGGGCGTAACGGCCAATCCGCGAGTTGGGGCTGAAGTAGTCGATTAAGACAATTAGATCGGGTGGGTATTGCTGCAAATACTGCTGGGCTTGCTTTTGCAGCCATAGGGTGGGGACGATGAAGGGAATGGCTTCGATGATGCCAATCGACCCAATGGCGGCGGTATTGCCCAGCAGTGTGGCTCCGGTAGCGGCCATGCGATCGCCTCCCAGCGCCAAAATTTCTAGTTCTAGCCCGAGCTGTGCCGCCTGCCGATACAGGGCCTCAATCAAGCGCGCTCCCTGCATGTCGCCAGAGACTTCACCCGTGCTAATAAAAATGCGCGCCTTCATTCCTCGTCCTTGGCCAGTTTGCGCCCTGGGATGGTGCCACGTCGTCCTGGCAGCTGGCTTTGCTTCAGAAATTGGTGCAGGTGCCGGAGCGATTCTGTGTCGGGCAATAGGTCAAACTGTTCGAGCGCTTGCGGCAACGTGAGGCCAGATCGGTAGAGCAGCCGGAAGGCTTTTTTGAGCGATTGAAAGGTTTTACCGTTGTCGGTTTCGATCAGGCCAGAGCGGCGCAACCCGACTAGATTGAGCGATCGCACTCGGGCTGGGTTGCCTTCTACCAGCATGTAGGGCGGCACATCGCGGTGAATCCGACTCATGCCACCCACCATTGCCTGTCGCCCAATTTGGACAAACTGATGGATGCCCAACACGCCGCTAATGGTGGCACGCGATTCAATTCGCACATGGCCGGCTAGCGCTGTGCTGTTGGCAATCACTACCCGGTCTTCAATCACGCAATTATGCCCCACATGCACATAGGCCATCAGCAAATTGCCGTTGCCGATCACCGTTGCTTCCCCTTCGTAGGTAGCCCGATTAATGGTGACATACTCTCGAATCAAGTTATTGTCGCCAATTTTGACGTAGGTTTGGGAGCCGTTGTATTTTAGGTCTTGCGGCTCTAGCCCAATGGCAGCTCCAGCAAAAAATTGGTTATTTGCCCCAATTTCGGTTAATCCATCCAATACAACATGCGGGCCAATTACCGTCCCGGCTCCCACTTTAACGCTGCCGCCAATCACGGCATACGCCCCCACCTGAACCGTAGGGTGCAGTTCAGCGCTGGAATGAATTACTGCGGTGGGATGGATCAGGGTAGTCAAGGTGTGTTAGTCCACCAACGAAAACATCAATTCGCCTTCTGCTGCTAATTGTCCATCGACTTCGGCCCGCCCGTGCATTTTGCCAAACCGACGTTTTTTCACCCAGAGCAGTTCTACAGTCATAATTAGCTGATCGCCTGGGACAACAGGCCGACGAAATCGTACCTTATCGATTCCAGCAAACATGAACAGCCCATTTTGAACATCTGCCATTTGAGTTAGCACAATGCCCCCCACTTGTGCCATTGCTTCCACAATTAACACACCTGGCATGATGGGTCGCCCTGGGAAATGGCCTTGAAAGTGTGGCTCGTTAAAGGTGACGTTTTTGATGCCGACTGCCAATTTTTCGGGGATAAAGTCCACAATTCGATCGACTAATGAAAAGGGATAGCGATGGGGCAACAGTCTGTGGATGTCCTCCACCTCAAACACAGTTTTTGGCGGCGCGCCATCCACTGCTACCGATTCCGGCTCGGACTGCACATGGGGTGAGACAAGGTGGAGGTCAGTCAAAATGGACATGGGGATAAGAGGGGTTACACGTATAAAGTTAGGAAATCGTTTTGTATGGCTCTGAACATGTGGCGGAACATGTTGCTGAACATACACAGAACGGACAGGGCATGGAACGGGCTACGACCGTGCGCCGATCGCCGCCAGCCGGCGTGCCAGCTCGACATGGAGCTGATGGCTGGCTTTATAGGCCAACACATGAGCTACGGGCATGGTGCCCAGTAAACTTAAATCTCCTATTAAGTCTAAAAGTTTATGGCGCACTGGCTCATTTGGAAATCTTAACGGTGGATTTAGCCATCCTTCTTTGCTGCAAACTAGGGCATTCTCTAAGCTACCACCCTTGATCAGCCCCATGGATCGCAATTGTTCAATTTGGTGGGCGAGGGCAAAGGTGCGGGCGGGGGCGATCGCCTGCTCAAACGGTTCGTGCTGCGGCGACCAGCTCACCCATTGGCTGCCGATGGCGGGCAGATCGAAGTCGATCCCGTAGGTAAAGCGCAGGTCGGGCGACGGCAATGCCGCCACAAACGCATCGCCTTGGTAAACCCAGACGGGTTCGCGCAGGGTGGGATGTGAACATGGGGTCAACTGGGGAATCACCATAGCAGAGGCGATCGCCTCTGTCCAGACTTGGGCAGAGCCGTCCAGCAGCGGCACCTCGGGGGCATCGATTTCGATCCGGGCATTGTCTACTCCCATGGCGGCTAGGGCGGCTAGCAGATGCTCTACCGTGCGCACGCTAGCCTCTCCATCCAGCAGTTCGGTCGAAAGGGTGGTTTGGTGTACCCAATCAACGGTAGCGGCCACTTGGGGCGCTCCTGGCAAATCGACCCGCACAAAATATCGGCCTGCACCCATTGCCGCTGGCAGCACCCGCACCTGCGCTAATGTGCCCAAATGGAGGCCGATCCCCGATTGCTCAAACCCCTGTGCCAATGTATGTTGAACCTGATTCAACAGCCCAGGACTATGTGGCAGAAATGTTTGCGTTCTGCCACCTGTCCCCTGAGGCTGTGTTGTGACCTGCTCCATCATCCATCCCGCCAACGCTACACCCAACTGATCTGAGGATGAGTGTCTGAGGGGTGAGGCTGAAGCATCAGCCTCATTCTCGTCATTCAACCCCTAGCTGCACCCCACTAACTCTATGTGCAACCGCTAGAACCGCTCTCCAATGCCGAAGTGAATGCGACTGTCGCCTTCATCATTCAACGCGTAGTCTACTCGAATCGCGCCCAACGGAGACTGAACCCGGACACCGATGCCGAAGCCCACACCGCTGCCCGGTTTATCGCGAACGACAGCAGGTTGACCAGGAACGTCAGACCCAGTACCCAGGTCGGTACCAAAGTCTACAAACAGTGCTCCTCCTACAATCGAAAAGATGGGGAACCGATATTCTACCGTGCCCAGCACAAAGGCTCGGCCACTGCCTACTTCGCCAGAGTCATAGCCCCGAACCGAGTCGGTGCCACCTAAGGAGAATGACTCGTAGGGCGGCAAATCACCCAGAACAACCCCCCCCTGAACGTTGAAGGCCAGGGTTTCGGCTCCATCGGTAAAATTGGTAAAGTTTACCGGGATGTAGCGGCTATAGTTGCCCCGCAATCGGTTGAACAAGATTCCGCCTTGCCCCACCGGAATCGTCTGATCAGTCCCGAACCGCATCAAGTACCCACTGGTAGGAGCCATGGGATTGTCACGCCGATCTTGAGTGGCGCTGAACTGCAACAGCAGCAGGTCGTCTACGCCCCCACCACTGAAACTGAGGTCGTTGCCCAGTTCGTCTCGTCGAGCCAGTTCGCCATCGGCATCTTGAATGCGGACATTTTGATACTGGATGCCCGCAGAGGCGCGCCAGCCGTTGTCTAGCGGACGGCCAAAACTAACGCCGCCACCAATCCGCCGGACGCGGGGGCGATCGCCATTCGACAGTTCTACTTCTGTATTACCGCCTTGAAACACCAGCGGAATCGATCGCCGACTAAAGCCATTCACGGTATAGGACGTGCGGTATGGGTCTCCGGCAATCCAAGGGTCGGTAAAGTTGACGTCAAATAGCAAGTCGCGCTCACCCAGCTGGATTTCGGCTCCTAGGCTTTGGTTATTGCCCCCCAAGTTTTGCTGCTGATAGCTGACGGTGCCAAACAAGCCGCTGGCCGAGCTAACGCCGACCCCGGCTGCCAAAGATCCAGTGCTGCGCTCTACCGCATTGACCGTGACATCGACCTTATTTGGATCTTGGCCAGGGTTGAGGGTGACCTGCAAATCGTCAAAAATGCCGAGACCAAACGCTCGTTGCAAGTCGCGCTGAATCTGTTGCTGGTTGAATACATCCCCCGAACCCGATTCAAACTCTCGCGTAATGATGTAGGGCTTAGTCCGCCCTTCGATCGGGTTGCCTTCATCATCTACTAGCTCGCCCTCAGACGTCAGAAACTGCACGTTAATGTCTTCGATGATGCCTTCAGCCACCGTCAGCGTGACAACCCCCTCGCCGCTGACTTGGGGCGCATCGATAATTTGAGCCAAGACATAGCCATTGTCTTGATACCACTTGTTAATAATCCGGATGCCCGTTTGCAAACGGTTGAGGTTTAAGGTGCTGCCATACTGCGGTGCAAAGGCTTCATCTACCACAGTTTGGGGCAAAACCTGATTACCTTGAACCTGCACGGTGGTTAAGACCGGGTTGGGCTGTACCGCGAAGGTGACCCGAACGCCAAGCGGGGTGTCTTCCGGCACGGCCTGCACGTTAGAAAAAAAGCCTGTGGCAAAGACTGCATTGATGTCTTGCTGAAGCTGCGATCGCGTGGTGGTAAACCCTGGCTTAGTTTGAACTGCGTTGTATACCTCGGTTTCTAGGTCGCCCGTCACACCGGTGACGACCACTTCTGAGACCAATACGCGCGGTTCTGGGTCGGTTGGGGTGGGTGACGTTGGGGTGGCAGTAGGAGCCGTGAAGGTAGGCAGCTGAGGGGAGGGAGAAGGGCTGGGATCGCTAGGGGCGGGGCTAGGCGAGGCGGAAGGCTGATTCTGGCTGACTTGGATGGCATCAGCGCTCGGGGTTACCTGCCCCAGTAGGACTGAGCCACTCGGAGGCAGCTGCTCAGAAGCGCCACTCTCGCCATGCTCAGCAATCTCATTAGGGATCTCAGAACCTGCGGCATTCTCAGTGCTCTCAGCACCGCCAGCACTGGCCGCCGCCGATCGCGCTAGAGTGCCCTTGGCCAGCATCGGCAGACGATCAGGCTCCGCAGCCGCGATCGCCGCCGGAGTTGCCAAGGCCAATCGTTCAACGGTTGGCCGCGCCTGAGCGATCTGTCCCGGCAGTAGAGCCGCTTGACTTAAGGCAGAGCGGCGTTGGCTTGCCTGCGCAGAGCGCGTATCGCCGTCCAACCGACTAAAGGCAAGCGGATTCACCAAATCTCGATCGCGGACAGTTCCAGACCCTTGCTCAGCCGTGTTTAGCGATTGAGCTTCAGCAGGCTTTAGTACCCCAAACACAGTTGACGCAGCCAATACTGCCAATAAAACAGGAGAAAAACGCATAGTCCTCACACTTCCACACCACAACCGTTAAAGCGGCTAAAGCAGCATACCAGACCCGAACCCTCGGGAGAACCTGTCCAAGCAGACCGGAGCAATCTTACAGCATTATTGCCCGCCACTCCTAAAAATCTTGTGCCAGTACCCGCTCCAATACCCGTTGATATGCCTCTTCCACCTGCCCCAAATCACGCCGAAAGCGGTCTTTGTCCATCACCCGGAGATTGGGGTCAGACTCGGCCTGATTCCAGAGGCGGCAGGTATCGGGGCTAATCTCATCGGCCAGCAAGATTGTCTGCTGCTGATCTAGGCCAAACTCCAGCTTAAAATCCACTAGCGTAATGCCACACTTGTCGAAAAATTCTGAAAGCACCGCGTTAATTTGCAAGGCCATTGTCCGCAGTTGCGCTACCTGGGCAGGGGTTGCCAGGTGCAGTAACTGGAGGCGATCGCCCGTCAACAGCGGGTCTCCCAACGCATCGTTTTTGTAATAGAACTCCACTAGCGGCGGCGTCAAACTGGTACCTAGCTCTAACCCAGTCTGTTGACAGAGACTACCCGCCGCAATGTTCCTGACTACTACTTCCAACGGCAAAATTTTCACGGCGCGTACTCGCATCGTATTGGGCGTAGGGCAATCGATCAGGTGAGTGGCCATGCCCTGCGTCTCTAGTAGGCGAAATAAGTGCTGCGACATGGCACAGTTGATGTCCCCTTTGCCAACAATCGTGCCCCGCTTTTGGGCATTAAAGGCAGTGGCATCATCTTTAAAAACTGTTAACAGAATAGTTGGATCATCGGTGGTGTAGAGAATTTTGGCTTTGCCTTCGTAGAGCTTTTGGGGGGTAAACATAATGTGCAGCATCGCGAAAGGGAGAAAATGCGTCAGACATATCTGCATTGCCGAGGTCCAGATTGCGCCAAGGTCAAGATTGCGCCAAGGTCAAGATTGACAATGCCGATCCAAACTCAACACGTTTAGAAAACCTGTCTGGAGCATTGAACGATTGTATGAAGATTTGCTGTGTTTTTTTGCAGATCTGCTCCGGTCTTTGCCTCTGGTGAATGAGAAAACAGTCTCCTGTTTAGGTTTTGGACTATTGCGGTTCCATTTTAGTCCCCGAAACTCTCTCAAAAATTAGATTAATGTTTGGTTAAGGTTGAGCTAACATAAAACTTCACAGCATGATTGAGTGTTTGTGATAATTCTTTGCTTAATGGGGGAAGCCATGGCAGACCATTCTGACTTTTTGTATCCTCGGAGTCGCTACTACGGTACGGTGAAGCCGGAAAACCTGGTATTTAATGCAAATTTGCAGGAGTTTTCTCATCGCATCGGCATCTTGTGCGCGCTTGAAAGTAACGGCAAACTGACGCCCGACGAGACGTATAAAGAGGTAAAAACTCTCTGGAAACGGCTGAAGCGCTCCAAGAAGCAGCTAGGAATTGGCAAAGATTTGTTTCAGGCAGACGGAGAAGGCATAGAAGGATAAAAGATGGCGGAAAGATAAAAGATGCAGGTTAGC
>CASBQX010000248.1 GCA_949127925.1 Synechococcales cyanobacterium PMM_0002 | reverse complement strand
TGTACATCGGGCACGGCGGGGGCAAATTTTTATCCCGCTGTGATTGAAGCGTATCAAAGTCGGGTGCCGCTGCTAATTTTGACTGGCGATCGCCCGCCCGAACTGCGCGATTGCCATGCAGGGCAAACAGTAGACCAACAAAAGCTGTTTGGCAGCTATCCCAATTGGTATCACGAGGTGGCCACGCCCATGCTGAGCCTGCCCATGCTGGCCTATCTGCGGCAAACGACAATTCACGCCTGGGAGCGATCGCAATTTCCCATTGCTGGCGCAGTTCATCTCAATTTGCCCTTTCGTGATCCGCTGGCTCCGCTACCGCAGGCGCAGGTGCAGGCATTTGCTGAGCAGGTTGATCAGCGCTGGTTCTTTGCCGGAGTGGGGGCAAGGATTGAGCCACCCAGGCCAGAGGCAGTGGATGCTGATGTGATCAGGCAGAATGCCAGATGGTCGCCGCTGCCACCGCTGGCATCTCCAGGGATTTTGATTGCTGGGCCAGCTCAGCCGCGATCGCCCCAACGCTACTGTGAGGCGATCGCCCAGCTTTCACGTAGGCTAGGGTTGCCTATACTGGCCGAGGCGCTATCTCCGCTGCGCAATTACGCGGCGCTGCAACCCTACCTAATTTCTACCTACGACCTAATTTTGCGCGATCGCCCTCTAGCAGCGCAGCTAGCCCCAGCTACCGTAATTCGAGTTGGCGAGTTGCCTACCAGCAAAGAATTACGGGCTTGGCTAGAACAAACCCAGCCCCAGCAGTGGATTGTCGATGCCGACTCCAATGATGGCAGTACCTATCGCAACCTGGATCCCCTGCATTTGCGCACGCAGCATCTCCACCTCTGCGTCGAGCAACTGGCAGCCAGCCTTGAGCAAAAGCTGGAGCCAATCACAGCTCAGCAGCATCCCTATCTAAAACTCTGGTGCGCTACAGAAGCTCAGATCCGATCCACGCTGGATCAAGCGATGACCTGCCTAGAGCCCCTAATGGACGGCAAAGCCGCCTGGCTGCTGTCGCAGTGTTTGCCCGTGGGCACACCCCTATTTATAGCCAATAGCACCCCAATTCGCTTGATGGAATGGTTTTGGCAACCGGGCGATCGCGCCATTCAGCCCTTCTTCAACCGGGGTGCCAACGGCATCGACGGCACCCTCTCTACCGCACTGGGGATCGCCCATCGGCAGCAGAGCAGCGTCTTACTAACTGGGGATCTGGCCTTGCTCCACGACACCAACGGTCTGCTGTTGCGCCATCATTTTGTTGGACATCTCACCATCTTGCTGCTCAATAACAACGGCGGCGGCATTTTTGAAACCCTGCCGATTGCCCAATTTGATCCACCCTTTGAAGATTTTTTTGCCACTCCGCAACACATCAACTTTGCCCAGCTGTGTGCCACCTATGGAGTCGAATACGAATTCATAGACTCCTGGGATCAGCTAACCCAACGCCTCACTATCTTGCCGCCACAAGGAATTCGAGTGCTGGAGCTAAAAAGCGATCGTAAAACCAATGCCCAATGGCTAAAAACCCATCTCAACTCATGGGCTAACAAAACGCCGTAAACTGAAATTTACCCTGTTCCCATTCCCCTGCCCCTGGTTTCCCTACCCATGCCTCTGACCTGGACCCTTGTTAAACCGTACGAAGACATCTTCTACCATAAAGCCGACGGGATCGCCAAAATTACGATTAACCGGCCGCACAAGCGCAATGCGTTTCGTCCCCAAACCATCACCGAACTATACGACGCCTTCAGTAACGCCCGTGAAGACACGCGGGTTGGCGTCGTTCTATTGACCGGGGCAGGGCCTCATACAGATGGTAAATACGCATTCTGCTCCGGCGGGGATCAGAGCGTTCGAGGGCAGGCAGGCTACATTGGCAGCGATGGCATCCCCCGACTCAACGTGCTAGATTTGCAGCGTTTAATCCGCAGTATGCCCAAGGTCGTGATTGCCCTAGTGGCGGGCTATGCGATCGGCGGTGGGCATGTCTTGCATATTGTCTGTGACCTCACCATTGCCGCCGATAATGCCATCTTTGGGCAAACGGGACCTAAAGTAGGCAGTTTTGACGGCGGGTTTGGAGCCAGCTATCTGGCTCGCATTGTGGGGCAAAAAAAAGCTCGTGAAATTTGGTATCTTTGCCGTCAGTACAGTGCCCAGCAGGCTGAAGCCATGGGTTTAGTCAACTGTGTGGTCCCGGTAGAGCAGTTAGAAGCAACGGGGGTGATTTGGGCACAAGAAATTCTAGAGAAAAGCCCGATCGCGATTCGCTGCCTCAAGTCGGCTTTCAATGCCGATTGCGATGGGCAAGCCGGACTGCAAGAGCTAGCGGGCAATGCGACGCTGCTATATTACATGACCGAAGAAGGATCTGAAGGCAAGCAAGCTTTCTTAGAAAAGCGCAAACCCGATTTTCGCCAGTACCCTTGGCTACCCTAACAGCGTCGTTCAAAGCACATCTTTACATCTACTTCCTATTTAGGGTACTGTTTAGGATCTTGCTTCAAAGCAATTACTCTAAGAAGTAACCATTTTGAAGGAGGACACGTTAAAATCGTGGGTGGGTGCTTATAACCTAAGGGGGTAGCTCTTTTGCTCTACGCCATCTAATTCATGAGCAGGGCTTGCAACTCAGGGTTCTATGATAGTTTTAGCCTAGTTTGCGGAAAGCTATTGTTACGGCCTGAATCAGGTTATGGAGCTTGATGAAGATTACCTGATGAATGGTTCGATTAAGTGTCACCTAGATACCTTCTATGGTGACAAAGCTCGCTACCCTGCGTTCGGGTATGATTCGGTTTTCTTAAGCTACATATAATTTTTTTTAATACTTCAGAAGCAGACTACTTAAATTGCTTCTCGCGGGAAATCCTTAAAAGGAATATTAAGAGAGTTTAGAATATTTGGATGTAATGCT
>CASBQX010000247.1 GCA_949127925.1 Synechococcales cyanobacterium PMM_0002 | reverse complement strand
TCTATGCCCTCACCGTGAGCCTTGGCCTTTATACCCAGCTATTGTTTGCGCTGGTGGCGATCGCCCACGGACTCTACCTTTTTCTGCTCTGCCGCCACTCAGCCCCTAATCTCCAATCTCCCCAATCTGCTCAATCTGCTCGCAATCCTCAATCTGCTCAATCTGCTCAATCTCCTCGACCGGCTCACCCTACCGTCCCCTATTTGCTCGCCACCCTAACGGCTTGCCTGCCCCTGGTACCCTGGCTAGCGATTCTGATTAGCAATCTAGACCAAGCGCAGGCTCGGATCTCATCGCTAGACGAGAGTAGCTCTTTGAGCGCTGTTTTCAATCAATGGCTGGTCAATACGGGGCGCGGGCTGCTAGGAGTCGATTTAGGCCCTGTAAATCTGCTACTGCTCGTCGGTGTGGGGTATGCGCTGCTGGTGTTTTACCGCACGGCTCCCCGCCCAGCGGCCCTATTTGTGTTGAGTTTGGCGGGGGTGTCGTTCCTCAGCCTTGCCGTGCCCGACCTGCTGCTGGGGGGCGATCGCTCCACCCGCATCCGCTATCTAATTCCGGCTTACCTGGGCGTCCAGCTGGCGCTGGCACAGGTATTTTCTACCCAGGTGCTGACCATCGCTAGACGCAACGCCAACAGCAACGCCAGAAGTAACCTTGGGCTGCGTAGACAGCGGGGCTGGCAATTGGGGCTGGCGCTACTGCTGAGCGTGAGCTTAGGGGTGGGGTTAATCAGCGCCCAGTCTCGCGTCTGGTGGAATAAGAGCGTGCCGCGCAGCAGCTACTATTTACCCGTTTCGAGCATGATTAACCAGGGCGATCGCCCACTGGTGATTAGCGATCGCCGCCCGATTGACCTGCTAGCCTTGAGCTACTGGCTGGACGACGATGTTAAGTTTCAGCTGATTTTTCCGCCTCAAACTCTAGCCGTTGCCCCAGATTTTGCCCCCATTTTTCTGCTCAATGCGTCGAATCGGCTGAAGAAAAATCTGGCTCAACAGGGCTACGACCTAACGTTGCGCTACACCGACGACAACGCCCCCAAGGCCGAGCGAGATCGCCTCTGGCAACTGTCCCTGAAATCGAACGCTAAATCGAACGTTATAGTCGAGCGCTAAATTCAAACCTGCTCGTTATTCTGCCCACGAGGGTACATAGCGCCATGCTTGGCGCAGCTCTCGATCGATCCCCTGATAATCGGGTTCTTTTTTTGCCACCAAGTCCCAAAACTGAGGCGAGTGATTCATGTGGATGGTATGGCAGAGTTCGTGGATGAACACATAGCGCACCAGCGGCGGCGGTAAAAACAGCAGCTTGGCATTAAGGCTGATGGATTGCTTGCTAGAACAGCTGGCCCACAGCGTTTTTTGGTGACGCACTGAAACGGCACTAAACGGCAGAGAAACATCTTCGCTGACCTGCCGCAGCCAAGGTTCAAAGTGGAGTTGGGCTTTGCGATTGAGCCAGCGCTGTAGCACAGCTTGACAAGTTTCTACGCTATGGGTAGCCCCGTGTAGCTGCAATCGCTGCTGGCCTATATGGCTAGCCACAATCCGCGAGTCTGAGGCAGGGCGGTAGGTCACAGTCCAGTCTTCGGGTAGCGATCGCAGCTGAATTTGCTGGGGCAACTGATCGGTGGTTTCTGGCACCACCGTTTCGCGGCTAGCGGCCAGCTTTTGCTGCGTCCGCAGCACCCAACTCTGCCGCCGTTCTATAATTTCAGGCACCCGCTTAGAGTCAAATCCTTTGGGGATCACAACCTCCACCTCGCCTTGATGGGAGACATGGATGCTCACATTGCGCGCCCGTTGACTGACTCGGACAGTATATGCCAACGGCTCGGAGCCAGCTTGCTCAGTACCCTGTAGATTCGTCATTACCTATCGTCTTGGTCGTCTGGTGTCTTGATCATCTTGCTTGACAGGGTTTGTTGCCAGAAATCCTGTTGCCAAAAGTCCAGCAAGATTTTTTGGTGGGGCTGGCCTAAAGGACGCACCTGGTTGGCGCGGGCTGAGTAGCGATCGCCTCTTTCAATATCGGTGATGCTCAGCAATCCCAAATCCCAGCCCTCGTGTAGCTCCAGGGTATCTACGCAGACCGTCAGTGGCGCATAGAAAACATGGCGAATCACCTCTGAAGATTCTAGTCGGGCAAACAACGTGACCGCCTCAGACCTGTAGCCAATTTCTTCTAGCAGTTCGCGTTTTACCGCCACGTCGGGAGTTTCGCCGGGTTCAATATGCCCGCCAAAGAAACCCCACTGACCAGGATAATAAATTCCTGGAATGTCGTCGCGTAGCTGCATCAAAAACTGTTCCCCTTGATAGAGAATGGCGATCGCAACTTCAACCGTAGGCAAAGACATAGGGCAACCAGGTAGGGGTTTGACACTGCCAAACCCAAATAAAGAGGCAACAGGTAGGGGTTTGGCAGTGCCAAACCCCTAGTCAGCCAGGGTGTAGATTCGTTCGTCTACATTGGTCAATCTACGATTGAGCGCGTCTAATGAAGTCAATCGCTCAGGGGGTGTATTGCTCTACATAGAGTTCTCCTTGCTCTTGGCCTGCAATCACAATGCTCTGAAATTGCAGTGTCCCTTTAATCTTGACGGCTTGACCCAGCTGAAGGCCAGTGTCGGGCGATACAATCCAAATGCTGCCAGTAGAATCTTTCAGCTGGTAGAGCTGCCCGTTTACAATGGGAGCGCGATCGCCAACAATGCCCTCTATGCAGACCGGTAAGCGGAACCACAACGGCATCGCTTGAATGTCGGCAATAGCACT
>CASBQX010000246.1 GCA_949127925.1 Synechococcales cyanobacterium PMM_0002 | reverse complement strand
GGTCGAGTGGGAACGCGTTTGTTGTCTAATGAGGAGCTGTATATGACCGAGCTAGCACTCAAACACGGCTGGCAAGTTGCCTACCTGCCCACTGCCCATGTCGCGCATCACGTTGCGCCAGAGCGTCTGTGCCGTTCGTGGTTTTTGGAGCGCAGCTGGTGGCAGGGGATTAGCGAATGTACCCGAGAACGGCTGAGCGGACAAACTGGATTAGGGCAGCTTCGGTGTGGAGCTGAACGCTTCCTGCGAGGTCTATACCGATCGTTAAAATATCTAAATGACCCAGCAGTTAGGTTTGATAACGTTGTCTATGCCTACGGGCAAGTGGGATATATGGTTACAGCAATTCAGGATCTGTTGACGCTATCGCAGCGGTTCAAGTTGCTAAACGGTCTCTGACGCGATCTGCCTTTGCAGCTAGCAGCTTGAGGCTAGATGCAGTTTGTTTGCCTCCAGAGTTCCCTTCAGCCCACCTCAAGCCCAGGTTTCACCCTAGCAACTAGTCTCAAGTTACCAGTCCCAAATCACCAGTTTCAGATCACGTTTATCACCCTGCTTTCGGCTCAGCTTGCTGCCCTAGCTGGCTTCAGTGATGGTTCCAGTTGCCCCCTGAGCCTATCCTCACGGTATTAACTCTATGCGCTCAAAAATTCCGGTATCTGTGCTGATTCCAGCAAAGAATGAGGAACTCAACCTGCCGGGCTGTCTCGATAGCTTAAGCAGAGCAGACGAAGTGTTTGTGGTCGATTCTCACAGCTGCGATCGCACTGTTGCCATTGCCGAACAAGCCGGAGCCCGCGTCGTGCAGTTTCCATTTAACGGGCATTGGCCCAAAAAGAAAAACTGGTCACTCGACCACCTCCCGTTTCGCAATGAGTGGGTTTTGATCGTAGATTGCGACGAGCGAATTCCGCCGCCGCTGTGGGATGAGATTGACCTAGCCATAGAAAATCCCAACTTGGTTGGCTACTACCTCAATCGCCGCGTTTTTTTTCTAGGCACTTGGATCCGATACGGCGGCAAATATCCCGATTGGAACCTCCGCCTCTTCCGTCATCATCGAGGGCGCTACGAAAATCTCCACACCGAAGATATTGCCAACACGGGCGATAACGAAGTCCACGAGCATGTCTTGCTCGACGGCACTGTAGGCTATCTCAACGCCGATATGCTGCATGTAGACTGCCGCGACCTGTATCACTGGCTAGAGCGCCATAATCGCTATTCCAACTGGGAAGCTAGGGTTTACTACAATCTGCTCATAGGCATGGACGAGGGCGGCACCATTGGCGGCAACTTCTTGGGCGATGCCGTACAGCGTAAGCGCTTCTTGAAGAAAGTCTGGGTGCATCTGCCCTTGCGGCCATTGCTACGATTTGTGGTCGTCTATATTTTGCGATTTGGCTTTTTAGATGGTCGAGCCGGATATGTTTATGCCTGTTTGCTTAGTCAATATGAGTATCAAATTGGCGTTAAGCTGTATGAACTACGGCGGTTTGGCGGTCGGATAAATCCAGCTACTTTGCGGGCGTCTTCGTCGGATCTGCCGACTAGCCCCAATCATAACCCTGGTGATCGTCATTACCGTAGCCTCTCTTCAAATGCCCGCCAATATCCAGATTTGTGATACGACTCTTGTGTGATAAATCAGGATCGAGCGGGCAGAGATCAGTCCAGCAGGGATGAGGCTATGACGGTTCCCGATGCCGATGTTGCGCGAGATGATTTGGCACCTGAGCTGTGCTCTTGGGCCGGCGTGGAGTCTGAGTCTGAGCCTGAGTCTGCCGGCTCTCAGCCATCGCTCGATCTGCCACCTTGGGTAGACTTGCGACGCTACCACCAATCGGGCTTTAGTCGGGGTCGTCCTGGCTGGATCGTTTTGCTTTGGTGGCTGGTGCAGGCGATCGCCTTCCCGCTCACCCTGCACGCCCATCACGCGCCTCGGCGGGCACTGCTGCGACTGTTTGGGGCAAAAATTGGTCGGGATGTAGTGATTCGACCGACTGCCCGGTTCACGTATCCCTGGAAAGTTGAAATTGGTGACTATAGCTGGATTGGGGATGATGTGGTGTTTTACAGCCTGGATCGCATTTGGGTGGGTGCCCACTGCGTGATCTCGCAAAATACCTACCTCTGCACCGGCAGCCACGATATTAAAGATCCCACTTTTCGGCTCAAGACAGGGGCGATCGCCATTGGTAATGGGGTGTGGGTGGCGACGGGCTGTTTTATTGCCCCCGGTGTCCAGATCGGAGCAAATTCTGTGATCGGCGTGCGCAGTACGGTTTTGCACCCGATGCCTGCCGCATATGTATGCTGGGGTGCTCCTTGCCGCCCTCAGCATCCCCGCGAGCGGCTACAGCCCCATGAACAAACCCCATGAGCAAACCCTATCAGCAGCCCCAACAGCCCGCTAGGCAAATACCTCGATCACCCTGTGGCGGCGCGTTTGCGGTGAGACTGGCGAACTTTAGCGGTCGGCGGCGCGGTTGGAGTCGCAACGACGATCGCCCCAACGACCTCGTCTTGAGCCAAGGGAAGGGTGAAATGGAACTGGCTACCCTGGTTCCGTCCGGCTGATTCTGCCCAAATCTGCCCGCCCAGCCCCAAAATAATTTGGCGACATATGGCCAGTCCTAGCCCCGTTCCTCCTGCGGTGCGGCGTAATGCCCCCTCTTCTTGATAGAAGCGATCGAATACGACTTCTAGCTGATTGGGTTCAATGCCGCGTCCCGTATCGGTAATGGTGACTTCGAGCATCTTGCCGCCATTTTGATGGGCTTCGATGATCACTTCCCCGGCTGGCTGAGTAAATTTACAGGCATTGTCTAGCAGCTTAGAGAGCACTTCGACTACCCACTCACCATCCGCTTGAATCAGCGGCAGCTGCCTGGAAACCTGAGCCTTGATGCTAGGCAGATGATCATCGGTTTGGCGGGTGTGGATGCTGCTCAGCGCTAAATCTACACATTCATCTAACGCCAAAGATTCTAAATGCCACTGCACTCGACCGCTTTCTAATCGCGATAGGGTAATGAAATCTTGCACCAGTTTTCGCATTCGCTCAGCATCACCTAGGGCGGTGTCGAGCATCACTTGACGCAGCTCGGCGGGCATATCGGGTTCGCTGGCCAGACTTTCTAAACACACCTGAATGGTCGATAGCGGCGTGCGCAGCTCGTGCCCCGTAATGGCAATGAGATTACTGCGGGTGCGCTCTAGCGCCTCCAACTGTTGGTTTAAGTCTTCTAGGTTAGCAAACGATTCTGCTTGAATTAGCGCTACGCCCAGCTGAGCTGCCACTGCTTCAACCAGCGATCGCTCTGCCTCAGTCCAGCTATGGGAGTCAGTCATACACTGGTGTAGCTCAACCATGCCCAATAGTCGTCCCTGGTAAATCACCGGCACCATTAACCAGGCGCGAATTTGCCAGCGCTCTAGGGTAGAGTGCAGCGGGGTGAGGTCTAACGCGGCTTCCGTTTGGGTGTTGGCGATCGCCACCGCCACCCGCTGCTGCACCACCGCTTGAAATAACGGGTTGGATTTCAGCGACCAGACTTCTCCTGCCAACGGCATAATTTTGCTGTCGCGCCGATATTCATAGGCGATCGTGGCCGTCGCATCGGTAGACTTACAGCGATAAATTAAGCAGCGGCAGACCTGCATGGCCTGACCGACTTCATCAACCGCAACGGTAAAAATGTCCTCCAGCTTCAGCGACTGGCGAATGGCCATTGTAATTGAATTCACCAGCCGTTCTTTCCGTTCTTGGGCAGCGATCGAGCGATACGCCTTGAGCAGCTTATATTGACCTGCCTGCAAATGTGTGACTAACCGCTGGGCAAATGGATCGGGGTCTACCTCTAGACCCACCCCTGGATCGACCCACAGCATAGCCTTAGCCTGCTGTATCTTAGCCGCCAAATCAGGACGGTAAACCAAAATCCGCTCCAGCAAAATATCAGCGGCCTGATAGCTGACTTGCCGATCAAACGTCCAGATCCCTTCAAACCGCCGGGTCTGATCGATCGCCAGTTCACCCGGGTCAACGGCATTAGATGTCGTTTGACGTTCTCGGCACACCAAACAAGCGGCATATTGCTGCCCAATTACGACCAAATGCCACTCGTGGCAAAGTTGATCGGTGGGGTCAAAGGCCACCGTTTCGTAGTGCTCTGACCCGCTCATAAAGCTGGTTTCAGGCGCTGCCAGCACATAGACTTGAGACGTCAATGCAGAAATTTTCAGATAGCGATGGGCTTCTTGCCGATAAAACCGCTCCCGCTGAAAACTAGCGATGACCAACGGCTGCCCTCCCGCTGCCAGCACCTGATCTTCCATCGCATGAGACAGCGCCGTTAACGACGATTTGAAATAGAGCTGAGAACGCAGATGGGGTGAGCGCTGGAATAAATCATCTAATACTGATGTGGAAATGCTCATGAATAGCCTCTGTCGATCGACCTGCCGCAAGCATCAGGGGGAAGCATATACCCGTATCCTCCTCTATTCTCGGATAAAACTTCGCCTCTGGAGCGAAGAGCCAGGGATAAATGGGCGTTAAGGCACACCAACGTTAACCCCAATCCGCAGATTGCGAAAAACCTAGCGATCGCCCTCCAACAACGTCCGCCGCAAAAAGTCTAGCGCTGCACTAACACTCATCCAGCGGACAGCATCCCGACTGCGATTTGAGCCAAATAGGTAGCGGGCACTTGTGGCTGGGACATTAGAACCTGCTAGCCCAATGTATACCAAGCCTACAGGTTTAGTCTCACTACCGCCATCTGGACCTGCAATCCCGGTGATGCTTAGCCCCCAAGTAGTCCCTAGGCGCGATCGCACTCCTGCCGCCATCTGCTGTGCCACTTCAGCGCTAACTGCACCGAATTGAGCGAGGTCGCCCTGATCGACCCCCAACAGCGATGCCTTAACCTGATTATCGTAGGAAATCACCCCGCCCCAAAAGTAGTGAGAACTGCCGGGAACGCTAGTGAGTTGCTGCCCTAACCCGCCACCTGTGCAAGATTCAGCTACGGCTAGGGTGTCCCCCGCTGCCTGAAGCAGCTTGCCCACCACGACAGCTAGAGTATCGTCGTCTGCACCATAGCAGTCTAATCCACCTAGTGCTTGCAGTTGCTCGACCACAGGCGCGATCGCCTCCATTGCCACGCTCTGCGATGCCGCCTTAGAGGAAACCCGTAGCCTGACCTCGCCGTTGCCGGCATAGGGGGCAACGGTGGGGTTAGACAGCTCAAAAAACGGAGCGACTTTCTCTGCCAGCGCCGATTCTGTGATGCCCCAAAACCGCAGCGTCCGGCTGTAGATCGTTTCTTGGCCAAATCCCTGGCGGCGCAAATAGGGCACTGCGGTTTCGTGCCACATCGTTTGCATCTCGCTAGGCACCCCAGGGAAGGTGAGAATTAGCAGCTGAGGGCGCGGTTGCCAAATCATGCCGGGAGCCGTGCCTGTGCGGTTAGGCAGCAGGTCTGCCCCTTGGGGAATCAGCGCTTGCTTGTGATTATTCGCCGTCATGATGCGATCGTGCGCCGCATACTTCTCGGTAATGTCTCGCAACACATCAGCTCGTTCAAGCAGCGGCACCCCAAAAAAGTCAGCAATCGTCTCCGTCGTCAGATCATCCGGCGTTGGCCCCAAGCCCCCCGTGAAGATTAAAACCTGAGACCGTGCAGCGGCGATCGCCATCACCTGCTGTAGCCGAGCCGGATTGTCGCCTACCACCGATTGGTAGTAATGCGGAATGCCCAGCAGCGCCAGCTGTTGAGCTAAAAACTGAGCATTACTGTTTAAGATTTCGCCCAACAGCAGCTCAGTTCCAACACAAATAATTTCAGCGCTCATTCCTCATCCCACGGCTCCGTAGAAGCAAGCTACATCCTTTATCCTACTGCTTCACAGCAGCAAACCACATCCCTCACTGCATCCTTCATCGGCTAAAGCCGCGAGTGTTTCCGCGCCTTCCACCCGGTGTAGCTGAGTAGGGCAGTAGCGGCGATCGCATAGGCCAGACCGCTAGGAATCCCTGAGAACGCCAGCGCCAAGCTGCCAACCCAAAAGGTGAGCGAGTAAATAAATAGCACCGTCATCCGGTGGGGTAAGCCAGCCTCCAGTAACCGGTGATGCAGGTGACGTTTATCGGCAATAAACGGCGATTTGCCGTGGCGTAAGCGGTCTAAAATGACGGCTGACATATCTAAAATAGGCACCGCCAAGATGAGATAGGGCAACAACACCGCTACCGTTGTGACGCTCTTAACCAGCCCAATTACTCCTACTCCAGCTAGGGTAAAGCCAATAAAGTAGGCACCGCCGTCGCCCATAAAAATTTGAGCTGGGTTGAAGTTATAGCGCAAAAAAGCCAACGTTCCACCCGCTAGGGCAGCGGCGATCAAGGCGGCGGCGGGTTGGTTCATAAATAGGCTGGCAATCAGCATCACAACGGCGGCAATGCCCGAAACCCCAGCGGCCAGACCATCTAACCCATCAATCCAATTAATGGCATTTGCCATCCCAACCAACCAAATCACCGTAATCGGCAAACTAATCCAGGCTGGCAGCGACGTTAGTCCGACAAATGGGATAGACAAAAAGTCAATATGAACCCCAGCAAACCAGGCTCCTGCGGCGACACCACTTTGTAAAAGCAGACGTGTGATGGGCGACAGCCCAAATAAGTCATCGGCTAGACCAATGAAGAAGAAGGCCAACCCACCAATGGTCACGCCCCACACTTCGTACTCTTTATCCGGTGGTAAAACGCCAAACCCGCCCAACGCCCAGACTGTCAGCAGCGCGACTAGGATTCCCAAAAAAATAGACACGCCGCCTAAACGCACCATGGGTTGCTGATGAACCTTGCGACCACCTGGCAGGTCTACCCGACCGCTTTTGAGACCCAACTCTTTTACAATCGGTGTACTCAGCAGCACAATGACTGCGGAGACTAAGAATGCTGTCAGATGATACAGATGTTGAAGTTGCATCTGGGATGATAGTAGTGCAGGAGAGATAGTTATCAAGTAAGCCTACGCCACTTTGATCCTAAAAACCGGGAATGCATGGCAGTTTCCGGGTCAAGGTGGCAACAGTATTGGCTCTCACTTCGTTCGTTTAAGTGGGCATAACCAATGTCCAAAAGCGTTGCAGCCAGCTGACTAACTCCACGCTAGGAAAGATTAGTCCTCTTAATTGTTTACCTAGAAAATATTTGTCCAAAATATCGAGACTCTAGAAGGGTAGTATATAGCGATCGCCTCCAGAAAATAACATTCTGCCCGGGGCTTTGTGGCTGAACTTCTAGCCCACAAAAAACCATGTAGGTTGAATGCTCAGCTAAGCAGCGTCCAACTTACATGGTTTTACGGCAACTGTTGCCCAGAAACTTGCCTAATTAGATGGTCTCATTTGCTGACATGCCTGACACTGCTGCTCAGGGGCAACATCATGACTCAGGGGTAGCATCGGGGCGACGGCGAATTTGTTCAGCTTCAGGGCAATCTTCTGAAACCAGAGGCTCCACATCTCCTCGGGGGACAGTGGCTAGCTTTTGCATCACTGAGCCAATGCTTTCCAGCCGAATCATTTCTTCCCAGGAGCAAGCCTCATCCTCTTCCTCAGTTTCATAGCGCAATGTCACTAGATCTCCTTCGATGTCGAGAATGCGCGCCCGCTCAATCCAGCGCTGCTGATCCCGCAGGAAAATCCAGACTTCACGCTCATCACAACAGAGTTGATAGATCTTGCGGTGTAGCATGAAGTGTCTCTCCTGAACGAATAACTTACTAAATGACCCATTAGACCACAGACCGATAAGGATTGCGGTCTAATTACACCAACTTTAAACGCAGCTAAGACCACATCTAATGGTGGCCTAGGCGCATCAATCCCTAACCAACCCCTCAGACGATGGGCAGTCAGGTTAACTCCGGCAGAGCAAGGCTCAAGGGCAAACGCCTCAGACTGAAATCTAGGAAGCTGTTTGCTCATAAGCGAACTGCCCCAAACCAGCCCAATCTGGCTGGTCGTAGACGGCGCAGAATAGAAAAAATGGGCGATCGCTTAGAAGGGATGTTCAAGATGCTGATAGCCTTCAGGGTCATCATGGGGGGTAGAAAATACTAGTGAAACTCGACGCAGCCGATCGCGCAGCGGTTAAGCAAATTAAAACCTGAGTTTAGTCCGTTGTGAAGGGGGTGAGGGAAATCAACATCTGATTTCTAAAAAGCACCAAACTTCTCCCTATTCTAGCGACTGTTTAAGAGACTTTGAAAAAATACTGGGAATCTTGTTCAGTATGATTTCTTGATTAAGCCCTAGAGCAGATTTCAACCTCGACTTGACTCCCAGTGGGGCGATCGCAGGGCTGAAGACTCCATAATAACCAAACCTTAACCTGTTCCCAATCTATAAATTACCTCTTCTTTAGATCTGGGGCTTAGAGTAGTGGCAAACATGGAGATTCAGCCCCAACATGCTACAATCCTTCGCCCTCGACGTTGCCCCTGAGTCTGACTTGCGCCTCTTATTGGAGCGGCTTTATCAAGACAGGGTTATGCATCCTTTCCGCAGCGGACAAAATATCCCCATTACGCCCCACGAAATCTGGGTTGTTTGCCGGGGGGTGGTGCAGCTGGGAACGTTTTACGACACCGGAGATGAGGCTTTGCTAGGGTTAGCTTGTGCCTCTATGCCGTTTGGGCTGCCGCTAACGTTGATTCGTCCGTATCATGCCGCAGCACTTTCGGACGTGGATCTGATGCGGTTGACGTGGGCTGAGGTGGAGCAATCGCCTGCGTTGGCTCAAGGCATTTTTCAGCATATGGCACGGCGGCTGCGGCAAACGGAGGCGATTCTGGCAATGGTGGGATATCGCCGCGTCGAAGATCGGCTGCGGCATTTGCTGATGTTGCTGAAGCGCGAAGTAGGACAACCAACCTCTGAGGGGACTCGGTTGGGGGTGCGGCTGACGCATCAGCAGCTGGCCAATGCAATTGGCACCACTCGCGTCACGATTACGCGGCTGATCAGCCAATTGCGGGAAGAGGGCTGGCTGTCGATTGATCGCGATCGCCACATCATCTTGCCGCTACACGTCAGTCTCTAATCGGCTGCTGCATCAGCGCTATAGTCCCCGAGCCATAGCGCTAGGCCATCACCATGCCGCCATCCACATTAATCACCTGTCCGGTCATGTATGCAGCCGCTGGATCGGCGGCTAAAAAGGCCACCAAACCTGCGACTTCTTCTGGCTGCCCATAGCGCCCCAGAGGAATGAATTTGAGAATATCGTCGGCTTTGACATCGTGGGTCATGTCGGTAGCGATAAAGCCTGGAGCGACGGCGTTGACGGTAATACCGCGACTGGCCAGTTCCTTGGCGACGCTTTTGGTGAAACCCAGCACGCCTGCTTTTGCCGCACTGTAGTTGGCTTGGCCGGGGTTGCCCATCTCGCCCACCACGGAGCTAATGTTGACAATTCGGCCAGATTTTTGCTTCAGCATAATTTTGCTGGCGGCGCGGGTGCAGAGAAAGACCCCGGTGAGGTTGAGGTCAATTACGGCCTGCCAGTCGTCTGGCTTCATCCGCAGCAAGAGCGTGTCGCGGGTGATGCCGGCATTGTTGACCAGCACGTCTACTCTGCCCCATTTCTCCACTGTGGCGCTAAACAAGGCTTCGACTTGGTCGGCCTTAGAGACGTCGGCTTGGAGGGCGATCGCCTGAGTGCCCAAACCCACAATCTCGGCCACTACCGCAGCGGCAGCAGCGCTAGAGTTGGCGTAGTTCACTACCACATGGGCACCATCGGCGGCTAAGGAGAGCGCGATCGCCCGCCCAATCCCCCGCGAGGCGCCAGTTACGATCGCCACTTTCCCGTCTAACCGCTGTGCTGCTGCCGCCATAGTTTTCTGTCTCGCAAACGCCAGGTTTGGAACTTTAGCCCGGTTGCTAGCCGCCGCGCTGACTGAATACGCCGACTGACACCCTGACTCAAGTCCAGAAATCATATTAAGGCATTTGAGCCATCTCCCCACGCTCTCCAAAATCCGCATTAGGATCGAAACGTCAGCCGATTGAATTGGGTTAGCTAACCATGGCAGTCAAGCAAGAATTTAAAAGTTTCGAAGACCTGCTCGCCACGTCAGACCTGCCGATCTTGGTGGATTTCTATGCCCCTTGGTGTGGCCCTTGCCAAATGATGGCAAAGATTTTAGCCGATGTTAGTGCCCAAATGAAGCATCAGGTGCGGGTAGTCAAGATCAACACCGATAATTATCCCACTTTGGCCACCGAGCACCAAATTCAGTCGCTACCGACGCTGGTACTCTTCAAGCAAGGGCAGCCCGTTGAACGGATTGAAGGGGTAGTACCCGCCAACCAGTTAATCCAACGGCTGCAAGCACTTCTGTAAATCTACTAATAAATCTACTAATAGGGGGCACAGGCATAGGGCTGGTAGCGGTAGCCATCTACGGAGCGGCTGTCGGCTCGGGTGGTGCAGGCTTGTTGGCTGAGCAATTGTCGCAGCGCTTTAGGAGCGACTGTTTCGACGTTGATTAGCCACAGGTCAAAGGGGCGAGGTTGAGTCTCTAGGGCGCGCTGCAAACTGGTCAGCGCGGTTTGGGGGTTGGGAGTTTGGTGTGCCAGTAAAAACTGGATGGTGGCAGTGGGGCTGGGGTGACGTTGCCAGTCGTGGGCAAGGCCCATCAGTCTGCCTGTTTGTCCGTGGGTGCGATGGGCGATCGCCACCAGCACATTGCCGTGAGACTCGGCTTGGATGGCTTGCACGACTAGGTCAGGGCGATGGGTTTTCTGGTAACCCAAGTTGGTGACCACGGTCACAGCACCGACACAGCTCAGCCCAATGATCAGCACGACGATCCATTTGCCCCGCTGCTGCCAATAGTGGGCGAGCGCCCCGCCCATTAGCACCACCACAGCCGGGAAATAGACAAAGTTGTAGCGAAAAGCGCTAGTAACATCTCGCTCTAGCCCGTAAGTAATGCCTAGAAATAGTGCGATCGCCCCCACAACAAACCCGCCCAAACTGGCCAGTGGCAGCCGATTCTGCTCAATTTTCCACTGAGCGCTCCAGCCGCGACCCAGTAACACTGCCGTGCCTAGGCTCAACAGCAGCAGCGCGACGATAGAGACCATCACGACTGGGCGATCGCCTGCTTGAATCGGCAGCATGTACAGCATTGTGATCCAGCCCGCTAGGGTTTGGGCGATCGGGTCGAGCCATTGCCATCCCTGGCGATCGCTGCGCACAATCCAGCGGGTCAGTTCATTGTCGGAGGCACCACTCAAGAACGGCAGCCAGACTAACCCACTGACCACGCTGCCAATCACCACCAGCCCCAGCCGTTGCCATCCGATTGCTCGCAGCTTTTGCCAATCACGACTGCCCAGAACTAGCAGCACCAAACCTGCTGCGGCCAGGACCAATGTGAAAAAATAGTGGGTGGCAATCCCTAGCCCGTTCACCAAAATCCAACTGCCGCAGAGCCAACGGGGCAGCGCCCGGTTTTGGTGCAGTAACCGCAGGGCAATGACCAGGCAGCCCAGGGAGGCGATCGCCCACAAAATTGGCAGCGTGTAATGTCGGGCTTCTTGCGCCAGATAAACGCCAAAGGGTGATGTGGCCATCAGGGCAGCTGCCAAATGTGCTGTCACCCGCGAACGAAATGCCCACCAGGCCAGCCCAAAGGTCGCCGGAATTGAAAGCACCCCGAAGCCCGCCGAGAGCGATCGCACTGCCCAAATGGACACCAAGCCCTGTACAGGTGGAAATAGCTGGAGCCACAGATGCGTCAGCACAAAATAGAGCGGTGGATGGTTGCTCTCGGTTAGCAAGTGGTGCATCACAGTCCCCACGCCCGCTTGAGGATTGGGCTGGAGCGGTTGCAACAGCTCCGCCATCGAAATTACCCGATCTAGCGGCACCGTACGAAAGCTATTGCCCAAGCTAAACACGATCGTCGAAAACTCATCTGTCCACAGCGGCTTTGCGGTCAAATTGGTGAAGCGCAGCCCCGTCCCCAGGATGATCCACCCGGCCATTAGCCCCAGATCAAGCCAGCGTCGCCCCGTCGTCGCTCCCAGCGCCACTTGTTTTGAGGCCATTCAACCCACTCCTACTCGTCTGCCAGCAGCGTGACTAGGGCGCTAGCCAACTGATCGTACTCTGCCAGGGCATTGTAAAGCTGCGCTGAAACTCGCAGCAGACGATTTGGGGCTGGGTGCCAGGGGATAACGGGCACTTCAATGTGGTAACGGTGGAATAGGGCATCATACAGCGTCTCAACGCAGCCACTGGGCAGCGGCACCGCCGCCATGGAGCCAATCATGCTCTCTGGGCAGGGCGGTTCAACCTTTAGGGCGCTACAGAGGATCTGACGGGCAGCTAGGGCTTTAGCTCGGTTTTGCTGCATCAATTCGGGCCAGCCACCGGGCAGCAGTGCCCCCATCACCCGAATCGCTTCTGGGACGCAGAGAAAGGGCGTTGGGTCGGAGGTGCCTGTCCAGTCAAACTCTAGTCGAAAAAAAGAGCGATCAGTGCGGGGCGAATTGGCTCCGTGGCTAATCACCAGTGGCCGGACTTGCGATCGCCGTTCCCGCTTCACATACAAAAAAGCCGCCCCTTTGGGTGCACACAGCCATTTGTGACAGTTGCCGGTGTAGTAAGTAACGCCCGTGGATTCCAGATCCAACGGCACCATTCCTGGCGCATGAGCACCATCTACTAGGGTGTCAATGCCATGGGTAAATAGGGTTTTTGCGATCGCCTCAATTGGCATCACCACTGCCGTTTGGCTACTGACATGATCGATCAAGAGTAGCTTTGTTTTGGCCGAGACCCGGCTCAGCACGGCCTCAACCACCTGCTCTGCCGACTCTAGAGGAAACGGCACCTGCGCCACCACCACCTGCGCTCCTGTTTGAGCCGCGATCGCATTGAGGGCATTGCGACAGGCGTTGTATTCATGGTCGGTGGTGAGTAGTTCATCCCCTGGCTGCAACGCCAGGGAGCGTAATACCGTATTGACTCCAGTGGTGGCATTGGGCACAAAGGCCAGATTTTCTGGATCAGCGCCCACAAACTGAGCTAGCTCCGTGCGGGCAGCGTCCAATAACGGCTCCAGTTCTCGCGCAAAAAACCGAACGGGTTCCGCCTCTAGCTGTTGCCGTAGCGCTTGCTGCTGCTCCAACACGGCGACAGGGCAGGCTCCAAACGACCCGTGGTTCAGAAACGTCATGCTTGGATCGAGGCTCCAAAGCCGTTTCCAATCCACTGATGTCGATTGCGGCACGTTAGGTTCGGCAGGTATGAGCGGTAAATTAATCAACTCCCCAGGCTGGATTCGAACCAGCGACCAATCGATTAACAGTCGATCGCTCTACCACTGAGCTACTGAGGATAGCGAATCCAATAGTAACAGATCAAGATGGGGCTTTGGCAAGAGTTTTCCAGAGATTTGGCAAAAGTTTTCCAGAGAAATTCAAGTTTTTTACAAAATTAGGGTCTACAGCCGCTCAGGGGTGCCCGTCTGTATTGCCAAACCGCAGCTTGCTGAGCCGCTCTTGAGCCGAAGGGTCTAATGAATTCATCAAAAACCGACCGTGCGATCGCCCCTTTGAGCGTTGCTTGTGGCGCACCTGCCGCCCGACTGTTTCAATTTCATGCAGCAGTTGCAGCGCCGAGATACAAACAGCGCCATAGCCAATCACGGTCTGCCGATGCACATTGTCAGAGGTCGCCACGATTAAATGCTTCTCAAACTTGCGTAAATCGTTGCGAAACCTAGAGCAAGTCAGCTCAATGTAGGTATCTGCTGTTTGCTGAAATTCTGTGTAATACACGGAGAGATAAGGGGTTCTCACCTCTTTACTGCCCGGTCGATCTTGATACTGAGCGTCAAACACCACCTGAGTTTCGTAGCCATTAAAGGCACTGTATTCAATCAGCATCTCTACCAACTCGCGCCGCGCCTCTTCTAATCCATGGCGATCGCGTTTTTGCTGCAAGCCGCTCCAGGCTCCAACCATGTTGTAGCCATCTACCAGCAAAATTGCTTGCGATGCGGCGCGGGGCATGGATTTAAACGACAGTAAGGGGACTTCAAGAGGACTTCACTACACTATGGGGTAATTAACAGACTCCTGCTGTATTTATCATGCCCATTTGCTCGGCTGCGTGAACCTGCTTCGGTTCTAAGTTCTATGTTCTATAAGCCAGGAAAGCGTGACAATTTGCCGCTTCAAGCGACTTCCTGAGTCTGCATCATGCGTTGTTTCAGCCGCTGTGGATCGCCTTGATCGGCTACCCGTCCTTGTTCTAGGAGAAACGCGCCGTCGCAGTAATCAAGTTCATCCAGCCGATGAGTGACCCAAAGGGCAGTCATGCCGCGACTTTTAACGAGGCGACGGACTTGGGCTACCAAGTCAAGCTGGCTTTCAGGATCAAGCAGGGCTGTGGGTTCGTCTAACAACAGCACGTCGCAGTGGCGGGCGATCGCCCCCGCAATGGCAATTCGCTGCTTTTGCCCGCCGCTAAGGGCATAGATCGGTCGCCGTTGCAGGTGCAAGAGGTTGACTGCCGCTAGAGCTTCCTCAACCCGTTGATGCACAGCCAGCGTCGATAAATTTTCTGCTGCTAGCCCAAAGGCAACGTCGGCTCCGACGGTGGGCATCACCAGTTGATGATCTGGATTTTGAAAGACAAAGCCGACGGGTTGAACTACTTCAATCTCGCCCGATTGAGGAATCAACAACCCGCTCAGCAGCTTTAATAGGGTCGATTTACCACTGCCGTTGGTGCCCAAGAGCATCCAGAACTCACCTTTGGGCACCTGCAATGAGCAATCTTGGAGCACGGGTGTGCTGGTGGCCCAGCTAAAGCAGAGATCTCGAATGGCGATCGCCCACTCACTCATCGCAACGCACTCATGACAATTCACTCCAATTTACTCATTACAAGTGATGCATTCAAAGCCCATGCCTGAATCAGGCACTAGGGCAAAGAAGGATCCGGCGTCAGGGCAAAGAAACCGGGTGGTCGGGTAGAACCACTTGCCCCTGACTTCTCAGATATCTGCACCGCACCAATCTCGTTGACCAAGATGCCGATTTTTTTGTCTGTTTGCTTCTCACAGGTTAATTCCAGCATAGCCGGACTCCCCGATTGAATGGCACCCAGAATATCTTTATAGAGTGCTTCTGCATCCTCTACGGTCTTCCGCTGCACCGATAGCATCGAGGGCGTATTCTTCAACGCAACATCAATAATGAACATGAGAAAGCCACCACCCAATCTGAAATAGCTTCTCTAGTATCTCAGATGTGCCGCGTAGTCTGCCGAACTGAATTGCTGCGCTCAGGGGTAGATTTCCGAAAAACCAAGGGCAAGCACGTGAAAATCCAGAAAACTACCGATATAATGAGTGCTATGGTAAAGAAACGTAAACTTCTACTCATATTTAGCTCCATCTTCTGCCTTATTTCATTGCAGAGTGCGCTAAGCCAATGAGTAGAGATTTGATCTTGCCATTAGCACTTTTGCCATTAACACTTAATTTAATTGGAGATTTTGCACGATGACCATAGCAATGGGGCGTGCGCAAGCCGACCGAGGGTGGTTTGACGCTCTCGACGATTGGCTCAAGCGTGACAGATTCGTCTTTGTGGGCTGGTCAGGGATTCTACTGTTTCCCTGTGCCTATATGGCGCTGGGTGGCTGGCTGACCGGCACCACCTTTGTGACCTCGTGGTACAGCCACGGGATTGCCAGTTCCTACTTAGAAGGCTGCAACTTTTTGACCGCCGCTGTGTCTACACCGCCTAACAGCCT
>CASBQX010000245.1 GCA_949127925.1 Synechococcales cyanobacterium PMM_0002 | reverse complement strand
TTGGCCTCTGCTTGGCGAGCTTTGTTCGCCTGATTCAAAAACGAGGGTAGGGCGATCGCCGACAGAATCCCAGCAATGGTAACCACCACCAATAGCTCCAGCAGTGTAAACCCATCCGGGCGGAAGTACTGCCGCAGTAACGAAAAATAGAGTCGAGTACTGAGAGAAGACCTCATAGGAAGTTTGTAAGAATAGTTAAAGCCCGTAGCACCCTGGGATCGAGCGGCCAGATTGCTGCCTCATGGGCAAACGGACTAATATAGACAACGGCAAACCTGCGAATATTTACACAGACTCCGATTTACCTATCTCATTATTCCTACGTGATCTCCACAGACCCGGAACCTAGAACCGCCAAAACAAGTCTGTTCAAAGAAACTTTGAAATTTCTTTAACCAGGCAAAAACTGAATAGGCCAGCTACCCCGATGCCAGCTGTCAGGCGATCGACTACAGGCTATCTAGAGCACCGCGTTTGAGGGCGATCGCTAGTCCCGAAAAAACAATCAGCATCACGACTAAAGAAAAGGCGGCACCTAGAGGCCAGTTGTATGACACGCCAAACTGCGACGAAATCACGTTGCCCAGCATGATCCCTTGGGGGCTACCCACCAAACTAGGGGTAATAAAATCGCCCATGGTCAGTGAAAATACATTGATTGAGCCTGCCAAAATCCCTGGTGTCACTAGCGGCAACGCCACCCGGCGAAAGGTAGTCCACGGGGGTGCATTGAGATCTGCCGACGCTTCCAAAAAGTCTTGAGGCAGCCGCTCAAACGCCGTAATAATTGGCAAAATCATAAACGGCAGCCACACATGGACAAAGGTTAACAGCGTCGAAAACTGGCTGTAGAGAAACATCTGGCTGGGCTGCTTGAGAATGCCAAGCGACAGCAACGCCGTATTCAGCACGCCGTTGTAGCCCAAAATAATTTTCCAGGAAAAGACCCGCACCAAGTAGCTTGACCACAGCGGCAAAATTACCAGCATGGTTAGCAGTCCCCGATAGCGGCCACCAAACCGGGCAATAAAGTAGCCCAGCGGCAGGGCAATCACAATGTCGATCAGCGTGACGCTTAATGCCGTCGCCACCGTGCGCAGAATGACTGAGCGGTATGACGGGTTAGTCAAGATGGTCTGAAAGTTGACCAGGCTGAACTCCTTAACAATGTCGAACGACTCTAGCCGCCAAACACTGTAGGAGATCAAAATCGCCAGCGGCACAAAGTACAGCAGCGACGTCCACACCAACGGCGGCAGCAGCGAGGCGTATAGTCCAACTTGGGAACGAGTTCGGCGGGGCAGGGGAAGAAGAGTCATACACAATTGGCCTGGTCAATTATCTATCCAGCTGTCAGCCATCTGCCACCATCAGAAATCGACGCCGCGCTTCAGGTTTATACCTTTTTCAGCATAGTGTTTGTGGCAAAATACTTCGGAGTGAACGCTGGCTAAATCGAAGTAGGCTGGCGGGTTTTTGCAGCGTCCGGTGATCACCACTTCGGTATCGCGCGGTTTGCGCAGTAGTGCCTGCACGATGGGTTGCTGGGGCAATAGCTCCAAATCTACGGTGGGGTTAAGTTCGTCTAGGATAATGGTTTTGTAAAGCCCTGAGGCGATCGCCGCCCGCGCAATTTCCCAACCGCGTTCGGCTTCCACATAATCTAATTCTTGCTGCTGCCCGCGCCACACAATCGCATCTCGACCGCAGCGTTGGTGATCGACTAGGTTGGGGTAGCTTTGATGCAAGGCCGCGATCGCCGCATCTTCGGTATAGCCCGCTCCACCCTTGAGCCACTGCATAATCAGCACCCGGTGCGACTTGTCTTGGCTAATCCCCTTGCCGATCGCCTGGAGGGCTTTGCCCAACGCACTGGTCGATTTGCCCTTGCCTGCCCCGGTATAAATTTCGATCCCTTCAATCCCGTGAGCTGCCGCATTAGGATGAAAGTGAGGCTTCATCTCCGAGTGCAGGTCGGCAATATCTAACAAGGGCTGCGGAGCGCCCCGCCCAGTCGCAATGATTTCTAAATCTTCGGGTTTATTTTTGAGCGTGCGGGCAACGTCGTCAATCGACAGCAGCCCTAGGTCTAGCACGGGGTTGAGTTCGTCGAGCACCACCACCGAATATAGACCAGAGGCGATCGCCCCCTTGGCCACGTCCCACCCGCGCTGGGCTTCGAGTTTGTCGAACCGGGTGACGTTATCGGCATCAAAAAACTCGGCGCGCCCCGTCCGCACCTGGTCGATTAAGTGGGGGAAACCGCGTTGCAGGGCTTCGATCGCCGCATCTTCGTCGTAGGTGCGCCCAGGACCTTTGAGGAACCGCAGCAGCAGCACCCGAGTTTGGCAGGAGGTGTGAATCCCCAGCCCAATCGAGCGCAGCACTACCCCTAGCGCGGCCTGAGATTTGCCTTTACCCGCCCCATCGTAGACGTGAATTTGTCCGAGAATTCGCTCAGTGCGCTGTTGAGCCGTCCGAATACCAACACCTGCTCTTGTCATGGCTCTAAGCTCTACGATTGGTTGGGGACAAAATTTTGGGGATAGCTTGGGAGTGTATCGCCAAAAACACTAGCCAAAAATAAACGATTTCCAGCATGATCAGATTCAGTATGAAGAAATGATCTTACCAGACGCTAAACTCCTCTATTAGGATCTCCTCTATCCGCTGGGGATTTCCTCTACTAGGATCGCAGCTTTTTTGCAGAATAGTGAATGGGTCGCTTATGTTTGTTTCTGTGCTGCCGCTACGGGCGATCGCCTTCCAAATTTTGTTTTTGCTGGTGGCGATCGCCATCGAAGCCTGGGTGCTACAACGCAGGCTAAGACTGCCGCCCAATCAATCTAGAGTCTCCCCCAAGCAGGCTGTACAGTATGCCAGTTCGGTTAACTTACTCACCATTGTGGTGGGCTGGTTTTTATTTCTTAGCCTCCAGGCGCTGCTAACCCCAGAGCTAAAATACCAGCTCCTAAATTTCGTCTTTTTCGACCAGTGGTCTCCCAACACAGCATTTTGGGTCGTGTTAAGCGGGTTTATTACATTTTTTACCAGTTTTCTTATCAAGTTGGGCGGGCTAGTCCAACTGCAACAAATGCTGTTGACCCCTCAAGAACTAGAAGCCCGCCGTGAACTAGATAAAAACAAACATCGCCTCGGAGTCCGCCCCACTAAGGGGCTTCGGACAATCTCTAATCAGGCTAACGTGCTCTTATTAGCCAATGCTCTGAGCTACACTGCGATCTCAGCTATTTTACTTCTGCGCTTTCTAGTCAGAAGTTTTTTGCCAGCTGTGCTGTAATCGACACCCTGCTAATAAACCAAGTCCACGTTGAGAACTGTAGTTTTAGCCCTCACCCCCAGCCCCTCTCCCAAAGGGCGAGGGGAGCCGGAAAAGCTTTCAAAGTCCCTCTCCCTAGGGCTACCGTGTACACACAAGTCTTCTGATCTAGCCTCAACTGGGTTTGATCCCCCCCAACCCCCCTTAAAAAAGGGGGAGCCGGATTCAAAGTCCCCCTTTTTTAAGGGGGATTTAGG
>CASBQX010000244.1 GCA_949127925.1 Synechococcales cyanobacterium PMM_0002 | reverse complement strand
GGGGAGCGGGAGCGGGCTGAGTGCTGGCGAGGCTGATCAACAGATTCGCCGCCTTGGGAGACAGTTCATCTCCGGCAAAGCCATATTTTCGAGCAAAGGCTCGATAGGCCGTGTCGGTGTTGTAGTTCCAAGCCCCATTCACTGTACCGATCGGTAGACCAATGCGGTTCAAGATCGTCTGAATCGATGCAACCAGTGGACGGCTATCTCGAATTGAACTGATGGAATAAACGATGGTGTCGGCGGCGATCGCCCGTAGCGTCAGTGTGTTCATCAGAATTTCTCCGAGAAACCCCGTCCGTCTATACGGCGGGGAGGGATAGGAGCGGTGGTTGAGTGGGGTATCTCCTTCGGAGACGCTACGCGAACGATACCCCCGTTGGCGAAGCCTGCGCTCCGCGCATAACCACCAACCCATTACTACGGGCAATTAGAGAGACTTTAGCAGCGGTAAATTGCCCTAACCGCTTCCAGTTCGCATCGCTGACAGAAATCTGTCTTTGAGTGTCGCCACTCACCCACCCGACGCAAACCCGCCGCGACATCTCAGCTTTGACCAAATCTCCTTTCCTGACTCCATGCCGGGTAGTTGTACCGCCATATCTGCGGCGTAACCCACCAATAGCTGGAACCATCAAATGAAGCTGGCGGCGTGAAACAGGAGGTCTGCGAATTACAAAGAAGGGCGCTTTTGTGACCCGAACCGAACCAAACCAGTCGGCACCGTCTTCGCCTACCCTATGGTACTTGCGATACTCAACAAAGTAAGATGCGGCAATTGCCACCCCGTCTACCGCATGAGTGGCAAACTCAGCCTTGGATTTGTCGGCTTTATTCTTGGTCAGACCCAGGTGCTTGCGAGTAGAGGCTGTTTGATAGCCCTCAATAGCGATGATGATGGGCGCAAATTGCTCTAACTGTTTTAGCATCCACTTCTGGCCGACCATCACGGCACTGAAACCCTTGCCCGAACGAGCTTTCTTGCGTCCGCTGGTCAAATCCACATCGGCATAAACGTATTCGTATCGGATTTCCGTTACTGGATAAAGCTTGCAGAGTTCAGACACGATTCTGAGTTCTAGCTGCCTGTTGGCTCGAATCGAAGGAGCAAGCTTGCCTCTCCGACGATTTGCAAACCGCCTTTGGCGGTGGGCGCGTTGGGTAAATGCAACCTTGCGATTGATTCGTCTCCCTCTGCGACCCCGACGCATTAAACGTCGTGCGTCCATCCTGTCCCTAACTGTTTGAAATGGCAGAACCAAATGAGCCGTGTAAAGGGTGAATAAAGCCGACTGAACGCCAATCCCTGAATACTTCTTGCCGGGGTCAATCCCGATCACAATATCTTGAGTGGCACGTCCAGACGGCTCAACCGTGAGTTGCACGTAGAATTGACCGCAATCTGACCAGCGCTTGATTGCCTTGCCAGATTCAATCCACTTCCTCGCTCTCGCGGGCGTAGTGGGCATGAGGGGCTGATGGTCGTGTGAGATAACTGGAATTCGCATTTGGTATAACCCAATTTCTTGTTTAAGTCCCTTCGGCCACCGCTAACAACATGTCTTGGCTTGCCCAACGCCTGAACCAATTAGGCTTAGATGTGAATCCACACTAGGGAAGTATGCAGAAGTCTGTAACAGTTAGCGGCTCAATGGCCTATTCAACACTTACGTTGTCCGAATTGGTTCGGGCAATCCCCGGCCTTCTTCAAGGCGGGGTAGTTGAAAGCCGTCCAAAATTAGAGTTGCTAGCCTAAGTCGTGTACTCCGCGTTGATCTTGACATAGTCATAGCTCAAATCGCAGCCCCAGGCGATCCCCGTGCCGATGCCGCCGCCCAAGTTCACCGAAATTAGCACCGTGTCATCTTTCAAATAGGCACCAGCCGCCGCCTGTTTCATATAGGCGCTGGCCGCTGGCCGATCAAAGGGCAGCGGTTGTCCGCCTGCCATCATTAAAAAATCACCCAGTTTTACTTGCAGTTGCTCTTGGTCAAACGGCACCCCAGCTCGACCCGCCGCCGCCGCAATCCGTCCCCAGTTGGGATCGCGGCCAAACACCGCCGCCTTCAGCAGCGCCGATCCGGCGATCGCCCGCGCCACCTGACGGGCGGCGGCATCATCTGGCGCACCCGCCACCCGCACCTCTAGCAGAATAGTCGCGCCTTCGCCATCTCGCGCCACCGATTTAGCCATCCGCATACAGACTTCTGTCAGCATTGCCTCTAGCTTGTCGGCATCTGCTCCCATCTCGGTAATGGCCGGGGTGCGCGACTGGCCGTTGGCTAAGCCCAGCAGCGTGTCGTTGGTGCTGGTGTCACCGTCTACAGTAATTTGGTTAAAACTCTTGTCGGCAGCCCGACTCAGCATTTTTTGCCACAGGTGGGACGAAATGGCCGCATCGCAGGTGACAAACGCCAGCATGGTGGCCATGTTGGGATGAATCATGCCCGAGCCTTTGCAGATGCCGCCAATGCGGACGGGGCGACCGTCAATGCTGGTTTCTAAGGCCACAGACTTAGTCACCAAATCTGTAGTCACAATCGCTTTGGCCGCCGCACCTGAACCCGTTTCTGAGGCCGCTGCTACCAGAGGCGCGATCCCCGTCCGCAGTTGCTCCATCCGAATCCGCTGCCCAATTACCCCAGTCGAGGCCACTAGCACCAGTTCTGGCGCGATCCCCAGGGCGATCGCCAGCAGTTGAGCACTCTCTAGCGCATCGGCCCAGCCCTGGGCACCCGTGGCGGCATTGGCCTGTCCGGCATTGCACAGAATGGCCTGAGCGCTGGCCTTTGCCTCTAAGCGCTGCTGGCAATAGTCTACACAGGCCGCTTTGACCTGGCTGGTGGTAAACACCCCAGCGGCGATCGCCTCCACCTCCGAATAGATCAGCGCCAAATCTGGCGCTCCCGACGGCTTCAGCCCCGCCGCAATCCCTGCCGCCCTGTAGCCCTTGGGAGCCGTCACCCCACCCGGAATCTCGTGCCAGTCTGTCATTACCCCTGCCTCATACTTAGATGCCATGAAAGCAAAAGGCTAAGGGATAAAGGCCAAAAAAGCAACTCTAGCTATCACCGTTTACAGATTAAGTTTTATAGATGACTACATCACCCATGCCATCAAAGCCTGACCCCAAACCAGGCTTGAATCCCAACCACTAACGCGATCGCCACCACGGCTCCAATGAGCGTGTTAATAATATTTACCAATTCGTTTGTCAGCCAACTGTAGCGATCTTGCAGGGTCGCCCCAATCACGCTTTCCAGGTTGGTGGCAACGAATGCAGCAACGATGCACAGAGGGATTTCCAACGGTGTAATCAGGCGGACTGCCCATGCTACTAGGGCGATCGCCGCTGCCCCCACCAGCCCTGCTAGTGTGCCCTCCAAGCTCACCGCGCCTTCCGTACCGGGCGAGACAGGCTCAAACGTGGTAATCAAGAACGTGCGCTGTCCGTAGGCTTTGCCAACTTCACTGGCGCAGGTATCCGATAGTTTTGTGCTTAAACTGGCCACATAGCCCAGCACCAGCAGCGAGACAGCTGTCCAGGTGTTGACAGATTGAGTCCCGCCAACGGCATAGGCACCTAAGGCGCACAGCGTCGCCGTCAACGCCGATCCCCAGACGTTTTCTGGGCCGCGTGCCCCAGAGCGCTGCTCGGCAATCCCGGCGGCTTCTTTGCGTTCCATGCCAATCCGGGTGACGGCAGAGCCGACCAAAAAGTAGACCAGCATGACGCCATAGCCGCGCCAGCCCAGGGTGCCCCAGGTGATGACACCGAGCGCCCAAGCATGAAATAGCCCCGCCGGAGTCAATAGCTTTTTCGGCGCTACCCAGGCGATCGCCGCCAGCAAACTATTCAAGCCAAGCCCAAAAATCCAGGGCATCCAGTCTTCAGAGATGGGCATGAGCAGGCACCTCTAGTCGGAATTTGGTAGTTTCTGGTTTCTACCATAGCGCTAAGCGACCACTCCTTCGCTCATTTTTTTTGACAGCACTAGTAGAAGACGGCGCAAGCTACCGTAGGGCGGGCATCTTGCCCGCGCAGGCTGGAAGCCTGCACTACGAACGGTAGGCAGATTTACGCCTCAGACTACTAGGCAGGATGATCGGCTTGCGCTACGCTCAGAGCACCCGTTTTACCAGCGCCATCGGTAGTTCTTGGCCGATGTTTCTATTTGTATGAACTTAGCAATTTTTCATCTTGCCTTTCCAGTTAGCGACATTGCCCAAGCCAAGGTATTTTATGCCGAGGGGTTGGGCTGCGAAATCGGACGAGAGAGCGCCACCTCGGTGATTATGAACCTGGGCGGCCACCAGCTGGTGGCGCACCTGTCGCCCGAACCGCTAACGCCGCAGCGCAGTATCTATCCTCGCCATTTTGGGCTAATTTTTACCAACGAAGCCGACTGGGAAGCCCTGTTGAGGCGATCGCAGCAGCACAGTCTCACGTTCTACCAATCGCCGAAAGAACGGTTTGTCGGACTGCCGCTGGAGCACCGGACGTTCTTTTTGGCCGATCCATTTCACAACTTATTAGAATTCAAATTCTACCGACATGCCGCCGCCATTTTTGGTGAAGTGGACTATACCCAAGTGGGAGATCCGAGTTGATTTTGAGGTTTGAGCTGATCGCCCAGCTCAAACCTCAAACCTACTTATTCCTGACGTTAAGGTTTGGCGCTAAGGATCTGCCAACGAGAGCGCAATTCTTCAATATGCCTGTTTTCATTTCCTTTCTTCAGATGTCTCGGGCTGCTCTCAAACGATAGAGAAGATGGAATTGGATCGCCGCCATAGGTAGCTTGAATGAACGCTTCTACATCAGCATACGCAGGGCTGTCGATTGCGGCAGAGATCGGCGCTTGATGGCGCTGGAATGCCGTAAAAAACAGACCCGTACCATCATCGAAAAATCGTTCGCTCGTCGCTCCATAACGCCCATAGGCATGAAACGATAGATCAGCGGGCGCATGGGCAGCCACCCACGAAACATAGGACCAATATTCACTGAACGTGCCAAACTGATTGGCAGAGCGCATCATCAGCAGTAGCCAGGAATCATCGGTTTGGAAATAGCGATTGACCTGCTGCTTGAAGGATTTGAGATGGGCTTGCTTGAACCACATGTGGTGCGGCACAAACGTTCCTTCATGATCCGTCAACGGCTCAACAGCCAACACTGAACGAATCCATTCAGCCCAAGCCGCCACAATTGCAGCATTGCCCCATTGATTGTGCTGAAGCAATGCGAATGGATGCTCCGCCTGCTGGACAATCGGCCAAGCTTTTACAGGCAGCAGATCGCTGTCCCAGACCATAAACCATTCGCTCAAGCCTTCAATCCCGTCAGCCGCCCCAAGCTTGAGCAACTGTTGATAAAACCAGCCAGGGGTGTAGAGCGATGCTCCTAGCTCAAGCTCTGCGCAGATTGCCTGCTTGGTCAGACCGCTGTTTTGAAAGAAAAATTCTTCCGCATGAGCGTAAACTGGAGCGACTTTCCACCCGTTAGCCAGGGCTTTAAGGGACTGTGCCTGCTGTTCTGGTGCAATCACATGGATCGATCGAGGCGCATAGTGGGCGGTAATTCCCTCTAAAACAGCTCTGGTGTTCCAACGCAACTGATAAAGCGGGATAACAAAGTCGAACTCTTCTAGCGACATACTAGTGACAGATCCTGATGACATACCCTGCTGAAATACCCTGATGACGTACCCTTAAGACAGCTTGCTCTACACTTCTGACAGCGTTGGTGCGCCGTTCTCTCGGTGAGGTATCGGCTCGACTGGCAAATGAAATGTGGTTGAGGGGTCTTCTAGTCCCACATCTTGACAGAGCGGCTCAACGCCAACGCCTTGCCTAGGGTAATCTGCGCAGATCTTTTGGTAGTCTAAAATCGCCGCGTGGAGCTGTTCACGGGTGAGTGAGTTGAGATAGCCACACCGACCAATTTCACCTTTAGGCAAGGGTGCAGACAGGTTGCCACCTCGCTTTTGGACGATTTTTTCCTGCGCCGCCCAGAGCGTTTCCTGGTTGAGTAAAATATCATGCCAAAGGCTGAGTTCAAAGCTGCTAATGAGACGCAAAATCCGGTGAAGTTCCTCAGAGCTGATCCAGTTGTTCTGGTAACTCAAGTAGGCTCCAAACCCCATGCCGATGGTAACGGCATGACCATGCAGCAATCCAGCCTCAATTTCAAAGCCTGGAGACCAGGTATGACCATAGGCATGAGGCCGACATTGATGCGTTTCATAGAGGTTGTCGTATTCAGCTTCCACGTAGCTTTGCATCGCCAGTCCCAGAATATGCTGGGACTGGCAGCTAATTTCATCGTTGGGCTGACAATGAACGGTGCCAAAACGAGAATCAATCAGCTGCGAACCTGCCTGCTCTAGAGCATCAAATAGCGCTGCATTTTTCACAACCGCCATTTTAATAATCTCGGCAATTCCGTGGCGCAACCATCCGGGATGCAGCGTTTTGAAGAAAGCGCGATCGGTAATCGAAAGGATCGGCGCATGGTAGGCTCCGAACAGATTTTTGTAGCCAAATCCGTCGCAGCAGGTGCGCGGAGATGGCCCTGCATCAATCCCGGATACAATCGACGTAGACAGCATGACATAGGGAGTATTGCGATGGTACAGGGCACAGGCAAGCCCGCCTGTATCGCTCAATACACCGCCACCCACAATTAACACAGGTTCGTTTCTGGAGACGCCAAGCCGCTTAAAGTCACCCAGCATTCGTTCCACTGTGTGAATGCCTTTATCAACTTCCATGGCTCGGTAGATCAGCTTTTCGAGATGAATCTGGTGATGGTGGAAATAATCCTCAATCTGTTGGCCGTAGTAGTGCTCTACGTTTTGATCGATCAGGCAAACACAGCGCTTTAAGGAGATGTACATATCTCTCAGGAGGTGCTGCTGGGGGTCTAGCGAGTTCTCTAGGACTTTGATTGAGGTGAAGGTACTCATGCTCATCACGGCCTCAATGCTTCGACCATCCAGCGTGCTAACGACATGTCCACGGCTTTCGCGATAGCTAGAGGTGGGGTATAGGGCGTGAGGATTAGTCTCAACTAGATGATCCGCTAGTTGCTGATAGAAATCGGCATCTCGACTGGTTAAGAGCCTAGCCAAGAGCTTGGTCTGGCTCAAATCAGACTGACACAGCCGATTTGAAAATGCAGACCACTCGGCTCCAGCCTCTGCGTCAAAGGCGGCTGTGAGTTCGGCCAGCAGCCCAAAAAAGCTGCCCAGTGAGAGACTCAATCCGCTTCGCAGTCTGCGGCAGGCTGACAAACCTGCGATCGCCCCAATTGAAGCAAATTCTTGGCCAAACTCTACGGAAAAAGCGCTGCTTTCAATTAACACCAGCAACAAGCTTCTGAACTCTGTGCTGCAACAAATGGCTTCAATTGCATGATCCATATCACGATAAGCCAAAGGATCAGTATCGTAACTATCAATAAACGCCTTAACTGCTGCGATGGTCTTGGTCATTGTTAGCTTTTTCAAAAAAACTACAGGTGTACAGATTCAGGCAAGGGATAAGAGTATGCGTTCAGAGTACATTAAGTTGCTGAGAGTTTCAAACTAGAAACGCCCAAACAAAAAAACCGGATCTAAGCCGGGTTGCATAAAACCATCGACAAACTACGAAAAATAACGTCAATGGACAAGGTCAAGGTCAAGCTAGACATGAAGCAGAACTGGAACGGTCAAGGCATTGCACACCGCCTGCAAGCTGCGATTGTGGGTCAGCATCCAGGCGTGGGCAGGCACATTGACCACCACCTCTTTGCCAACGGGCAACCGCGAACTCTCAGCCGGGACAATCATTAAATCTAGGGGTGTCCAAATCGAGGTGAAATGTAGTTTTTGCAACATATCTACATCACGATTTAGCGCCGTCATGAAGGGACTGCCCCGACGCATCTGGCAGGCTCCAGTGTTGGGACGCAGGTAGGCCATCCAGGTACCCTGATGCGGTGAGGAAATGGTGACAAATCGCTGCACCCGGTCGATGCCGCCTAGCCGCTGCACATAGTAGCGGCTGATGATGCCGCCCATACTAAAACCCACCAGATCGATCGGCTGGTGAGCGGGGAAGGTTTGGGTCACGTAGTCGGCAACCTGCTGGGCTAGCTGGTCTAACCCGACGTCTCCGTTGTTAGGCGTGAGGTTGAGTCCATGGGTTTTCCAGCCCTGCACTCGCAGGTAGGGAGCCATGGTCGAAAATACTTCAGCGGTGTCATCAATGCCATGAATTAGCAAAACCGGATTGCGATCGCCCACGTTGCTCATAGGTTCCAGCCTGCTCCAAATCACACTGTCAACAGCATAAGCAGGAGCGATCGCAATCGTCTGATCAGGTAGGACAGATTCATAAATGTCCTAAGTCAGGTTTGAACCCGCTTACTGGCTAACAGCGACCGTTGCGGGCTGAGTTCCCAGGCTAGCCTTAGCAATCTGAATCAGCTCCACCTTGTAGCCATCTGGATCTTCGACAAACGCAATTACCGTTGAGCCGTGTTTCATTGGCCCTGGCTGGCGCGTCACCTTGCCGCCCCGCGCCTGAATCATGGCACAGGTGCTGTAAATATCCTCGACACCCAGGGCAATGTGTCCATAGCCCGTGCCGATGTCATACGAACTGGTGCCCCAGTTGTGGGTTAGTTCAATCACGGTGTGGTCAGCTTCATCGCCGTAGCCCACAAAGGCCAGGGTAAACTCGCCCTCCGGATAGTCCTTGCGGCGCAGCAGCGTCATCCCCAATACCTCACAATAAAACTTCAGCGACAGGTCCAAATTACCGACCCGCAGCATCGTGTGCAGCATTCTCATGATCTCGTTCTCCAAATGCTTTGTCCCTTACATTTTGAAGCATGGGACGCGGCGTGGAGCAGCTTAAATTGTCCAATTCCTTTCCTTTAAGGTTTCGGATCGCGCTACAATTTTGGATGCTGCAATGCTTGTTAGTCGCCAATTTGGGAAGCCGCTCCATGATTCACGAAGTCTTTATGCCCGCTCTCAGCTCCACTATGACCGAAGGCAAAATTGTGTCCTGGACGAAGTCTCAGGGCGACAAAGTGGAAAAGGGCGAAACGGTGGTAGTGGTCGAGTCTGATAAGGCAGACATGGATGTGGAATCCTTCTATGAAGGCTACTTAGCCATTATTGTCGTAGAAGCAGGCGGCACTGCCCCAGTGGGTGAGGCGATCGCCCTAATTGCCGAAACAGAAGCTGAAATTGAAGCCGCTCAGCAAAAAGCAGCCAGCACCCCAGCCGCCAGCACCCCAGCCGCTCCAGCCGCTGCCCCAGAGCCTGCCATGGTAGAGGCGATCGCACCCCCAGCCACCACTAATGGGGCAAGCAGCGGTCGGCTAATTGTTTCACCCCGCGCCCGCAAGCTAGCCAAAGACCTCAAGGTAGACCTGACCACCCTCAAAGGCAGTGGTCCCAATGGGCGGATCGTGGCCGAAGATGTCGAGTCGGCAGTTGGCAAAGTGTCCACTCCAGCCGTCACGGCTGTTGTCCCAGTGGCCGTTACTCCAGTGGCCGTTGCTCCAGTAGCCGTTACTCCAGCCGCTCCAGCCGCAGCCCCGACCCCTGCCAAAGCCGCCCCCACTCCAGCCGCCGCTCCAGGACAGATTGTGCCCCTGACCACGCTGCAAAATGCCGTGGTGCGCAACATGGTGGCCAGCCTCCAAGTACCCGATTTCCGCGTCGGCTACACCATCACCACAGACGGCCTAGACGCGCTCTACAGGCAAATCAAATCTAAAGGTGTGACGATGACCGCGCTACTGGCCAAAGCCGTAGCCGTTACCCTCAAAAAACACCCGCTGCTCTATGCCTGCTACATCGACCAAGGCACCCAATACAACTCAGCCATCAACATTGCCGTGGCGGTCGCCATGGATGACGGTGGCCTGATCACCCCCGTTTTGCAAAACGCCGACCAGATGGATATCTATTCTCTGTCGCGCACCTGGAAAGACCTGGTCGAACGCGCCCGAGCCAAGCAGCTCCAACCCGTAGAATATTCATCCGGCACCTTCACGCTGTCCAACCTGGGCATGTTCGGCGTCGATCGCTTTGATGCGATTTTGCCACCCGGTCAAGGTGCCATTTTGGCAATCGGAGCCTCTCGCCCTCAGGTGGTCGCCACCGCCGACGGCATGATGGGCGTCCGCACCCAAATGCAGGTTAACCTCACCAGCGATCACCGGATCATCTACGGTGCCCACGCCGCCGCCTTCCTGCGCGATCTGTCGAAGCTAATTGAGCACGATGCCCAATCCTTGACTCTTTAGCACCATTTTGCCGATGTCGGGGCAGGCATAACCTGCATATTTCTCGGGTAAGCGATGACGGTATTTGTAGAGACGCGATTAATCGCGTCTCTACAGATAACCGAGGGATTAAGGGAATTCAGTGGCGGCGGGTGGCAGAGCTGCGGCAGGACGAGTGTTCTAGCCGCAGTTGGGCAGCGTTGCAGGCCGCCGGATTAGTGGAGGCTTAATGGGACAAGGCAAATTTGTGCAGGGCGAAACGATCGCCGCGATCGCCACAGCCATCGTGCCGCAGCAGGGCAGCGTGGGGATCGTGCGGCTATCGGGAGTGCAGGCGGTGGCGATCGCCCGTACCCTCTTCCATGCGCCGGGACAGCAGACCTGGGAAAGCCACCGGGTTTTGTATGGCCAAATCCGTGCACCGCAGACGCAGCGGGTGGTCGATGAAGCCCTATTACTACTAATGCTGACTCCGCGCTCCTACACTCGCGAAGACGTGGTGGAGTTTCATTGCCACGGCGGCATGATGGCGGTGCAGCAGGTATTACAGAGCTGCCTAGAGCAGGGCGCACGGCTGGCCGAGCCAGGAGAATTTACGCTGCGGGCGTTTCTAAATGGCCGAATTGACCTGACCCAAGCGGAGAGCATTGCCGACTTAGTGGGAGCGCGATCGCCCCAGGCTGCCCAAACGGCGCTGGCCGGGTTACAGGGCAAACTGGCGCAGCCCATCCGACACCTGCGCGAAATCTGCCTGGATATTTTGGCCGAAGTGGAAGCCCGGATTGACTTTGAAGACGACCTGCCGCCGCTGGATGAACCTGCTGTTAAGGCTCAGATTGCCCAAGTCCTGGCCGATGTGGAACAGATTTTGGCCACCGCCGACCAAGGAGAACTGCTGCGCTCAGGGCTAAAGGTGGCGATCGTCGGTCGTCCCAACGTGGGCAAGTCCAGCCTGCTAAATGCCTGGAGCCGCAGCGATCGCGCCATCGTCACCGACCTACCCGGCACCACCCGCGACGTAGTGGAATCGCACCTGGTGGTAGGCGGCATTCCGGTGCAGGTATTGGACACGGCGGGGATTCGTGACACCACCGACCAGGTCGAAAAAATTGGCGTAGCGCGATCGCGTCAGGCCGCCCAGTCTGCCGACCTGGTGCTGTTTACCCTCGATGCCACCGACGGCTGGACTGAGGCCGATCAAGAGATCTATCAACAGGTGGGCGATCGCCCGCTGATTGTGGTGCTCAACAAAATCGATTTGGTAGATGCGGAGGCGATCGCGTCTTTAGAAACCACTGTAAACCAACTATTCTCCACCTCCCCGCCTCCCCGCATCGTCCACACCGCCGCCGCTCACCAGCAGGGGATTGAGCACCTAGAACAGGCCATTCTCACCACCGTTCAAACCACCAACCTCACCGCCGCCAATTTAGACCTGGCCATCAACCAACGCCAAGCGGCAGCCCTTACCCGAGCCAAAATTGCTTTGCAACAGGTGCAGGCCACCATCGCCGACCAGCTCCCGCTCGACTTTTGGAGCATCGACCTGCGCACAGCGACGCAAGCTTTGGGCGAAATTACCGGAGAAAGCGTCACAGAATCGGTGCTCGATCGGATCTTTAGCCGATTTTGCATCGGCAAATAGGGCTGGGAAACAACTAGTAGCAGTTGACTCCTGGCTGATCGGTTAGATTTAGC
>CASBQX010000243.1 GCA_949127925.1 Synechococcales cyanobacterium PMM_0002 | reverse complement strand
TATGAAAAGGGTGAGGGGAAGCTCTGGGTTTCAAGTTAGACGAGGTTTAAAGAAAATCTATGGATAAAAATGATGAATAGGGATTGCTTTTCTAAGAACTCCGTATAAATAATGAGAGGGTAAGCATGATTCGTAGTTGCAACAGGCGTTTGAACAGCTAGACTTATTCAACGTCTGCGGCGCTTAAGATCCACGTCATCACGTTTGCCCTCTCAGTTTTTTATCATCGACAGTGGCCACCATGATCTTGGATTGGAGTATTCCGACAGTTAACAAGCTAGAATGCTATGTTCGCACTGCTTTGGAGCTGGGTGAACTATCACCTGGGGCGCAATCTTGCATTAGCCAGCTTGTGTCTGACGGTAACTTATCGGATCGAGATCGAGCGTTGCTATCTATTTTGAGGGATGCGATCGCGGATGGGTGTATTCGCCAGGTTACCTCCTCAGTGCGCCTCTAGTCGGTTCCTAATGAATCAGGTTGCGATCGCAAGTGGACGATTGTCCATAACCTCTGGAGAGACCGAGTTTGAACGTTTTTTCTGATCTCAGCTCCCAAACGCGACGCAACATGCGGGTGCTATTTGTGGCGGGGCTGCTGTTTTGGGCGTCCTTGGCGACTTTGCTGCCCGTTTTACCGCTCTATATTCAATCAATGGGGGCTAATAGCCAAACTGTTGGAATCGTGGTCGGTTCCTTTGCCATTGGACTATTAGCCTCGCGCCCCGCCCTAGCCCGGATGGCAGACCGTCGAGGTCGAAAGCTAGTGTTGTTGATTGGCATGATCACTGTGGCGATCGCCCCCATCGGCTATATTGCGACCCAATCAATTCCATTGCTCATTGTGGTGCGGGCATTTCATGGACTCAGCATTGCTGCGTTTGCCTTAGCCTATAGTGCCTTGATTGTTGATCTCTCGCCCCCCCAACGCCGGGGTGAACTGATTGGCTATATGAGCCTAGTCAACCCGATTGGCATGGGGCTAGGCCCTGCTATTGGTGGATTTATGCAGTCCTGGGTAGGCTACACTCCAACGTTTTGGACTGCCGCCGCCCTGGGGATTGTCGGCTTGTTTTTTACCGTTCAGGTGCAAGACGTTTATTTGCCGACTCACGCTACTGCTTCTGCGGGGGCGATCGCGGCTTCTGGGACTGGCTCTGAGCAATTCTGGCTAAAGCTATTACAGCCGCATATCCGCACGCCTGCGCTGGTGCTGCTGCTGGTTGGGGTAGCGTTTGGCACGCTCACAACCTTTGTGCCATTGCTAGTGGTCGAAGTTGGGGTGAACCTCAATGTGGGGCTAATTTATTCGGCAGCGGCGATCGCTAGTTTTGGCATTCGCTTACTGGTAGGCCGCGCCTCAGACTATTATGGGCGGGGCTTATTTATTACTGGAAGCCTAGTCCTCTATTCGCTGTCGATGGCCGTGCTGTGGCAGGCTAGCACTACCGCTGGGTTTTTGGTCGCCGGGTTGCTTGAAGGCTGCGGCAGTGGTATTTTAATCCCCATGATGGCGGTGTTGATGGCAGATCGCTCCCAGCCCCATGAGCGCGGCCTCACGTTTAGTTTATGCATGGTCGGGTTTGATCTTGGCATTGCCCTGGCAGGGCCATTTTTTGGGGCGATCGCCATTCAGCTGAACTATCAGACCATTTTTGGGCTTGCGTCCTTATTGTCATGGCTGGGGTTGCTAGTGTTTTTGATATTTTCTGGCAAAAATATGTCCCAATCCTTACGGTTCGCACTGGGTAAAGGCAAAGATATTTATGCCGTCGAACCCGCGACTCAGACCTACAAATAGGTCTCACTACTCAATTTCACCATGGCGATTATTGGAGCAGTTTAGCCCGTCATCGCTTGAAGATGGGCAGCAGTGAAAGCCGCCATAGACAAAATCAAGACACAAAAATAAAGGTAGCAGGAAAATCTACTACCCCAGAATCATATTGCTTTGAAACCGTATGATGAGATACGGGCTAGGAGGGATTCGAACCCCCGACACCGTGGTCCGTAGCCACGTGCTCTAGTCCACTGAGCTACAAGCCCTTGGCAAGTTAGCTACAAGCTCTTGGCAAGAATAATATACTATCACACTCAGTCACAATGGAACAAGATTCTGCTCAATCGGCTCAATCGGCAATTGCCTCATCCAATTCTGCCTCTGCCGCCGAAATTCCTAGTGTGTCTCCGCTGACCCACCTAGACGCCAGTGGTCAAGCTCAGATGGTGGATGTTTCCCCTAAACAGGCAACCGTCCGCCACGCCATCGCAGCAGGGCAGGTGAGGATGCTAGCTCAAACGTTTGCCGCCATTCAGGTCGGCAATACGCCCAAGGGTGATGTGCTGGGAACGGCTCGGCTGGCGGGCATTATGGCGGCCAAGCAAACCGCTCAGCTGATTCCGCTATGCCACCCGCTGCCGATTCAAAAGGTTGAGGTCACAATTCTGCCCAATGTTCAACTACCGGGCTACGATATTCGGGCGGAAGTTCGCACTAAGGCCGAAACCGGGGTAGAAATGGAGGCGCTAACGGCGGTCGCGATCGCCGCTCTGACCCTGTATGACATGGCGAAAGCCTTAGAAAAATCTATCCAAATTGAGCATATTCGGTTGATCAGTAAAACGGGAGGGAAGTCTGGAGATTATGGGGTTGGGGGCTAGCCCTGAATCAATTAGTATCGAGGCTGTTGGGGCGGCGGCGCTGTGTTAGGGCACAGCGGTTCTACAATAAGAACAGGAATCGTTGCATTCCTGACTAACCCTTTTACACTGCTGCTGTATGCCTCCTCGCTGGCCCCGTGAACCCGACCGCAATGATCCTGCCTACCGTCGTCTAGATGACCGGATGAACTTTGCCATCCATGTGGCGCTATTTTCGGCCACCAACTCTGGAGTCTGGTTTGCGCGGCTAGTGCAGGCGCAGCCCTGGACTTGGACTGGATGGTTGACGGGGGTGTGGGCGCTGGCATTAGTCGCTCACGGAGTTTATATTTTTGCGATCGCCGACTACTCCACTCCGTCTCAAAATCAAAATATCAAATCTTCTTAGAGGTTGAATTAGTACCTATGGCACAGTTAAACTCCGCTGAAACCGTTGAAGCCTTGGCCGCAGAGCTGGGTGAAAGCGTCTACATCGACGTGGCTAAATGGCATCTTTATCTGCGTGATGCGCACCTGCATACTTTCTTGGCAGAACAATTGCTGCCTCTGTTGGGCAATGGCGATCTGACCGAAGGCCAGGTAACCGACGTGCTCAAGGCCATTCCGGTAAAGCTCGGGGGTGGCAAACGTGAGGTGCCTCTGGCAGATTTATTGCCGATGCAGGTTCAAGTCCAGCTGATGGACATTCTAGAAGAGTTTCAGCGCAAACTCTAAGAGTCGCTAACCGCTTCAAATCCATTAGGCAGGCCGAGATAGAGGTTTCAATGCTGCCAATTTCCCAACTGCTAAAGGAGCGGGAATTTTGCCATAGGTGGGGTGAGCTTGATTAGTTGTTGTTATCGTCGTCAGCCGAAAATCCTGACAGCTTGCGGGTCGGGGTTGGCCAGTCTGAATTTTCGCCGCCAATAGTCAGGCGTTCGATATTGACATAGTCTTTACTAAACTGCTTAAAGCCGTTGATCAGCACGTCGAGGGAGATCGCATCACTGGTACCCAAATCGAACCAGCAGCGACCCCAATTTCCCTCATATTCCACCTCGCTCATGTTGTGCATCACAGACATCAAGCTGCCATCGGCCACATCATCGCTGTATTCCAAATAGCTAATATCTAGCCCTGTATCTTGGACCTGTAGGTTCTCGGCATTAAATCCACCCAGTTTTCCTAAGAAAAACCAGGAATTAAAGATTTCTTCAACGTATTGCTGCTCCATGTTCGACGGCACCGTGCTGAATTCTAGCCAAATCCAGAGGTCGAAAAAGTCGCATTCACGGAATTCTACACGCATTGCAGGGAAAATCTGATGGAAGGACAGGGAATTACCTGCTTTCAGTCTACTGTGCCGCTGATCCGACTGCGTCATGAATGTGAGTTAGGCCATGGTCTGTCAGCTTTTGCGCCAACCCAGTCAGGATATGAGGTACTAATTGTGGCCCTTCATATAACCAGCCCGTATAAACCTGCACCAGACTGGCTCCCGCTGTAATTTTTTCCCAGGCATCGTCAGCTGTAAAAATACCGCCTACGCCAATAATCGGCAGGGTGCCTGCGGTTTTTTGATAAATGAAGCGAATCACGTCGGTAGAGCGCTGCCGCAGAGGTGCGCCGCTAATGCCACCGGGTTCATCGGCTAGGTAGGTGCCCACTCCTGGCAACAGATGGGTGGTCAGGCCGTCGCGGCGGATGGTGGTATTGGTGGCAATGATCCCAGCCAGCTGGTGCGTTTGGGCTAGCGTCACGATATCGGCGATCGCCTCCCATTCCAGATCAGGCGCAATTTTCACGAGCAGCGGCTTGTGTTCGGTATTTTCGTGCTGAAGTCTGGCCAAAATCCGGTCTAGCTGGCTAGCATCTTGGAGCGATCGCAACCCCGGTGTGTTGGGCGACGACACGTTAACGACAAAATAGTCTCCTAGCCCCTTCAGTAAGCGAAAACTGCCCAGATAATCGTCTGCGGCGAGGTCGAGGGACGTAATCTTGGATTTACCAAGGTTGATGCCGAGGGGGAAAGGAGCTGACGGGGAGGGGAGTTGTTTCAGCCTAGCCGCCAAGGCGTTAGCCCCTTGGTTGTTAAACCCCATACGGTTTAAAGCAGCGTGGTCTTGGGGCAGGCGAAACAAACGAGGTCGAGGGTTGCCGACTTGTCCATGTAGAGTTACAGTGCCCAATTCGGCAAAGCCAAAGCCAAAGTGCGCCCACAGCGCTGCACCTATACCGTCTTTGTCAAATCCTGCGGCCAGACCGACTGGGTTATCAAAGTCTAGCCCCCACAGCTGCTGCCGCAGGGCCGGATGGGTCGTGCAACACAACTGATGCAGCTGATGCAGCATCCAGGCTGCGGGGGGGCGATCGCCTGTTGCCTCCAACCAGGTCAGCATTTGCATAAACCTGCCCTGAAGCCACTCTGGGTCTACCTTCAGCCCCGAAAATAGCAGCGGACGAATTCCTCGCCGATAGATATCCACAGCAAATTAAGGCGACTTTCAATCGCAGTAAAATTAAATAACTTAATACTATTATGTCGGTATGTTGGGTTATATCAGGCGCAGATCCTGATTCAGCGCTTGAAGGCAGGAGGAATGAGCAAGAAGCTCAAATTCTAAGTGAACACGGGTGTAAGTAAACGCGAGACTGCCTGCTAAATCTGAGAACGACGCCCAGCTTGATCAAACAGCCTGATCCAAAAGCCTGATCCAAAAGCCTTCAGATTAGAGCCTTCTAAGGATGGGAGCAGATCTAGTGACAAAAGTGCATTGGTAACTTCTAAAATATCCTCTAAGTTCTAAAATTACTGCGAAAGACTACAGTAAGTCGGCTTTACTAAATCGGTCTTCGTCACAATTCAGCTATTATCAGCCATGATTCAGGCATTACCTGCACGGTAGATTTACTACGTAGCTGAGAATTCTAGCCCTAGAGGACTGGCGTCTAGGAGACAATATTGGTGAAACTTAAATTGGTAAAACCCAGTCAAAGAGATATCTTTTAACCCACTGTTCCACGATCTTGACCCTCCAGTCTATGAAACTGCATAGATTTGAATTGGTAAAATTGAGACATTGATCATTAAAGTGATTTGACTGGAGATTTTGCACATAACGTTCAAGCATCATCAGAGCCACCATTCCCATCATGGGGATCACGCCCATGGGGATCACCCCATTGAATATTGCTGTAGGTGACATGGATCCTCCAAAAAAGTCATCGAATCACGAAAGGCAACTGGCTGTTTTGCGGCAAACTCTTCAGACTTTGAGAGAAGAGGAGCACGAAGATGCCTTAATTGAGACAACTCTCAATTATCTCAAAAATGAATTTGACTATGCGCTGATTTGGGTGGGATTGTACGACCGGGTCGGTCATCGGTTGATGGGACGGGGTGGGATTACCCCCGCAGGTGAGACTCCGCCGCTCAAGCAGCAATTTATTCTTAGCCCAGGAGATTTGTTAGAGCAGGTCGTGATTCAACAGCGGCCATTGGGCGTGCCTGATCTGCGCGAAGAAACCCGTGCCGCTGAGTGGCGACGACTGGCTCAGAAATATGCGATTCAGGGCACCGTCATTTTTCCTATTCGCCATAAAGACCGCTGTTTGGGCGTGATCATTTTAGGGTCAGTGCTTTGGGGAGTATCGCCCCACTCAGAAGAAAAAGCGCGGCTGTCGATGGTATTTGGTGGATTGGCAACGTCGTTATATCAGCTAGAGATTGAACATCAGCGCCAGCAAACTAAGCGTCCGGCAGAGCCGCTCCTCACTCTCCTAGGACGGTTGCGATCGCTCCCTAACCTAACTGCTCGCTTAGAAGCCGTGGTGGACGAAACCCATCGCTTTATTGCCCCCGATCGCACCAGTATTTACTGGTTTGAAGCGCAGCGTCGCTACTTCTGGCGCAGGGTGGGCAATCGAGAAACTGGCTATGGCAATACTCCAGCCACAGCCGGATTTACGGCTCAAGACGTGAACAGTTTTTACCAGGCGCTGACAGCCGATCAGCTGGTCGCGGTAGGAGCAGCTCACAGTTCTCTCAAAGCAGATGTAACGGGTCGGTTGATGCAGCAAATTCAGGCGCAGTCGCTACTGGCAGCCCCGATTTTGCTACAAGATGAGCTGTTTGGTTTTTTGGCTGTAGAAGGCAATGAGCCACGAATTTGGTCTGAAGAAGAAAAAAGCTATGTTCGGGGGACGGCTCAGCTGATTGCGCTGACGGCACCGTTGGAGAGCATGGAAGCAGCAGTACAGCAAATTAAGTTTGACCAGACCCTGACCGCTGAGTTGTCTAGCGCTATTTTTAGCGATGAAGATTGGCACTCTACGCTCAAAAAAGCTGCAAATTTGCTGTGTCAACGCTTGGGATCTGAATGGTTTTTAGTGCTGCTCTACAACCCTGATCAGGAAAACTTTGAAATTTCTTACCAAAACACAGTCAATCGGCATCCCATCCCATCTCACTTAAATGCTTTAAACCAGGTAGATTGGCAAATGCTGGAGCGCAGCACCAATCCGGTAGGAATTGAAAATCTACAAGAAGATTTGAAATTGATGGCATGGCGGCAAACCTTTTTGGATCAGGGTGTCCAGTCATTGCTGGTGTGCAGTACAGCCATTGGGCGACCGTTGGAAGGCTTGGTGGTTATCGGGCAAACCATTGCCCGAACCTGGAGTCGAGCCGAGCGGGAGGTGGTACAGATTGCCAGCCAGCAAATTGGCGTTATTTTGCATCAGTGGCAGTTGCAGCGCCAGACCGAGCAGCAGCAAAAAATCAGCCAAACCATCCAGTGGGGGCTGACCAGCATGCAGCAAATTCACGACCTAGATAATTTGGAGCGGTCTGCAATGCAGCAGATTGCTCAAGTTCTGCATACTCCGTTGGCGGCACTATTGACGTGGCAAACAGGCCGCAACGTCGCTCGCATTACCTCGGCTGTGGTGGCCAATCCCCGGTTCGCGGTTAATTTAGACACCGTTGTCTCGGTGAATAATGATGTTCTAATTCAGTGGGCCTTAAAAGCCGATGGACTGTTGCCGATTTCAATTGACGACCTTGATCCCGAAACGCGCCAATGGCTAACGGGTGCAGAAATTGGGCAGATCTTAGTCATGGCGCTGCGAACCTCATCCGATCATGAACCAACCGGAATAGTGCTGGTGGCCGATCAGCTAGGGCGCTACTGGCACGAACGGCAACTTAATGCTCTTTCGACGCTGGTCAGCCAATTAGCCTGGTCGCGGCGATATCTGGTTGTGTCTGATGAACTAACCCACAAACGCCAAGAATTAGAACAAATAAATTGGTATAAACAGCGACGAATTGAAGACTTCTATCGATCGCTAGGGGCAGGTTTAAAGCGTTTAAATGAACTCAGCCATCAAAAAGATGCGCTAGCGAGTATGCGATTTCACCAGGTGCTGCGGCAGCTTGGCAACGTGCTAACGGCGATCGCCCCCGTCCTCAAACACGAGCAATGGAAATTGCACAGCGAGTATGAAACGGTGCCCTTGGCCAGCTTGCTCAAACGAGCGATGGAGAGGATTGAGGGATATATCCGGCAGCGGCAGCTTTGGACTCAGGTGCACAACGAAAGTAGCGTGAGCATTGGCGGTGATATTCCCAAACTGGAGCTAGTGCTGCATGAAGTTCTGACGGCAGCCTGTCTGCGATCGCCATCTGGGGGGCGGCTCGACATTTGGTGTCGTCCGCTGGATGTGCGCTGGATTGAACTTTCCGTTACCGATAGCGGCAGCATCGAGCCACGCCTGTTAGAAGAACTCCACACCGGACGTCCCGAAGACTTGCTCGCACCTTCTATTCTGTCGTCGCCGCCCGGTCTACATCTAGAAATCTGTCAGGCGCTGATGCAGCAACTAGGCAGTGAATTTAGCCTCTATCGTTTAGAAGACGGACGCATCCTCAGTCGGCTGCTGTTGCCGATTGCCACCGGCACAGTAGGAGAGCCAGTCAAACCCCTGCCCAAGCTATGATGCTGATCAGTTCTGTGGTTTAACTACCACTCGGCATTACCACTCTGCATCAGAATAAAACTGACTAGAAATATCTTTTACCTGCTGCCGCATATAGTCGATTTCTGCTGCCGTCAGAGCTGCTTTCCAGGTGGCGATATTCGCTTTGCTGTCTCGTTTGATCGAGTGCAGCGACGGCGGTGAATCGGTCTGGTTTTTGGCACTGCTATAGTCTTCAATTTTAGCTTGAACGCGATCGCTAAACTCTAATTGGAGCCGATCGAAAATCTCTCGAAATCCAGCAGTTGGCTCAAATGAAAGGTCTTCATGCCGGACAAAGATCCAACTCGGATAACGCTCGCGATAGCTGCCGATCATGTAATGAATCAGCTTCCACAATAGAGCAGCATGTTGAATAATGTCGCGCGGCTGCTGGATAAACTCCCGCATCTCTGCCTCAAAGGGATAGAGATAGTCACGCATTAGCAGCGGCTGATCTAAAAAATGAGAAAAATTATGAAACCAACCTGCCTTTTTGAGGCTATGGGCAAAGGCGGCAGGATGGCGAATCATCACTACCACATCCATATTGAACCGATTGGCTAACCATTCTGCCGAGAACAGCGCGATCGGGTCTTTTAACAGCGGCCTGCACCCAGCCGCACGTTTTTTTTGAAAGAACTGATAGTCTTTAATCACCCGCTCACGTTTTTCTGAGTTGCGCAGCAGTTCCCAATCCCAATCTACGTGGTAGCGAAACTGAGTGGTTTTCTGAAAATAGTGCAAGTAGCGCGCTTCGTTTTCGGCGCAAATGTAGGCAAACCAATGGTCAAAGCTAGCGCCACAAAAGCCCTGGTTGTGATTGAGATGAAACGGTTCGTGAATGTAAGCCACAGCGGGAGATGCCGCAATCATCCGGCCTACCCAGGTCGAACCAGACCGATGTGACCCCGTGACCAAGATCGGTTTTGCTCCAGTGGATTTTACCCCAGTGGAGGGTGCCAGAGTGACGGGAGATGACTTGGCACTCATTGATCCATGGCAGAGCGCCCCTGCCGACCTAGCCGCACCAGGACAAAATAGCCCAGGTAGAGGACGTAAATCACCAATCCTAAAATGCCAAAAAATCCTAGGAAACCTGGTTTATAGGCAGAATGGAGCAGATCTTTAAAGATTAACGTGGGTTCTCGCCATACCTGACAGAATGGCGTCGTCAGCAGCGTCCCAGAGAAGGCGCACTGGCTGAACGGTAGGGTGGCGATCGCCCCCACAATGCAGTAAAGAGTGACGGCCCAGCGCCATGAATTGAACGCCAGCTTTAGGGTACTAGAGCGCTGATCCTCAATTTCCTCATTCAAATCTACCCAAAACCACAGCCCTACGGAGATAAGAATTTTCGCCAGAATGCCCGTAATGAAGGCAATTGGCAGGTCTCCAATTAAAAGGTAAATGGTAATCGCCATCAAACTAGCAACTCGCCAGTAGATGATCAGCAGACGCTGCAAAATGTCTGCACGTTGGACAAGCGCCCAAATCAGTAATAGCAGCGGCAAAATAACGGTGAACAACACCGCCAGGCGGTAATCTGTCCAAACAAGCGAGCGAAGTAGGGCTGGAGGCATTGGGCAGGAGGAAGGAATGAAGGATGAGGGAGGAAAGAGGAAGGATGAATGGGAAACAGGTGCGTGGGGAACTTGGAGTGAATTTTGCAGCGGGGTCTAGGAACTAATTAGATCACACAGACACCTAATCATAGAGAATCTCGGGTCAATTTCAGCCACTTGCCCATGCCTATTTAGCGATCGCCCCGCTCTTTCATCAATATTTTAACCGCACTACATTCTAACCACCCTACCCCATCCTCCCATCCACCCTAGACCTTGCCCACCTAAAACCCTCATCCCTCATCCCTCATCCCTCATCCCTCATCCCTCATCCCTCATCCCTCATCCTTCGTCCTTCCTCTCTCCCCCCCCGGCAATCCCTGAATGCGGCTGTACCAGCGCAATAGAATGCGGGCTAGGCGATCGCTATCATGGCGCACTAACCCCGTCTCTGGATCTTCGTGCATCACATTCGCCAGAATCACGCGGCGACCCAATCGCATCACCGCATCTCGGTCAAACGGCACCGGGTAGGAATCTTCTTGGGCATAGCGAATCAGAGACTGAGCCGAGGGCGATTTTTTTTGCACCAGGACGGCATCAAATAAGCGGCGATCGCCCACAGCTTGGTCAATGGCGCGAATGTGATCAGACACCGTATAGTCGTCCGTTTCACCCAGTTGGGTCATCACATTGCAAATATAAACTCGGGGCACCTGTTGTTGGGCGATCGCCTCCACAATTTCGGGCACTAGCAGATTGGGGATAACGCTGGTGTACAGGCTCCCTGGACCCAAAATAATATAATCGGCTTCGGCGATCGCCGCCAACGCCCTCGGCAGTGCCGGAGGATTGGCCGGAATGCAGCCAATTTTGAGGATAGTACCCTGCGCCTGGGTAATGTTTGACTCCCCTTCGACGTAGCGTCCATCTTCCAGCTCGGCCCACAGGCAAACATCGGTGAGGGTGGCGGGCAGCACCTGGCCTCGAACCGCCAACACCTTAGAACTAGCGGCGATCGCCTGTTCCAAATCGCCCGTCACTTCGCTCATGGCCGTTAAAAACAAGTTGCCAAAGCTGTGACCCGTGAGGCCATCTCCGGCGCGAAATCGATACTGAAATAGCTCGGTTAATAGCTTTTCTTCATCTGCTAGAGCCGCCAAACAGTTGCGAATATCTCCGGGCGGCAAGACTCCAATTTCTCGCCGCAATCGCCCCGACGAACCGCCATCATCTGCCACCGTAACAATAGCCGTAATGTTGGCACTGTAGGCTTTCAGCCCCCGCAACAGCGTCGATAGCCCCGTGCCGCCGCCCAGCACCACTACTTTAGGCCCTCGATGCAGACGACGATGGGTCATCAGCCGATCGATCAGTTCTTCATCGCCCTCGGGCATCAACACTTCGGTAATTGCCCCCAAACTGCGGGTTTGCCCCCAAAAAATTAGCAATAGCCCCAGCCCCATCACTAGGGGGCCACTCAGGTAGTTTGGGATTAAGCGAGTCACGGTTTCGAGCAAATCGCTCAAAAACTGCCCCAGTCGATACACTGGCGTCTGCCGCGACCAAACGGCCAACCCTAGGCCAAACAGCACCACCCCCCCGGCGCTAATAACCAGCCACCGTTTGACCGATAGCCCCGGCGATAGCCACTTAAACCACTGACTGACTCGGTAAGAAGAGCGGGAACGTCGAGTTTGGGGCGATCGCCGACCTGGTCGCAAAGCCTGGAGAGCGTGCTTGAGCAATCCGTTTGACATATTTAGCGAAAGACATATTTAGCGAAAGATTGTCAGGAGACTGGCAAGGAAAAAACTAAATCAGCGAAGCCCAACGGTAGAATCCACATATTCCCATGCAATGGATATTAGTCCATTCTTTCCGCCATGGGATCCGTCTAGATTCGTGTGGTCGTCCTTAACGGTAGCATTGAGTTTTCTGTCTGGAGGGCATGGCAGGTTCACGAACCGAAACTGAGCCATTGATCTTAAGGGTTAAGGTAGGCTTGACGTAGAATAATCGGTGCAGGTCAGGATGCCAGTCAGGGTGGGGATAAGGTAGATTTGTCTGGAGCAAATTGATTTTTGAACTATGGCGGAGCCGTTGATTGAACTGCGAGGGGTAAGCAAAGCCTTTGGCAACACCGTTGTTTTGGATCAAGTAGACCTAACGATTTACCAGGGCGACGCAGTGGCTGTGATTGGCCCATCTGGCACCGGGAAATCGACCGTCTTACGGTTAATCGCAGGCTTGCTAGAACCCGACTCGGGGGAGATTTACCTCAAGGGACAGCGCCGCGAAGGGCTGACCGATGAGGGCAGAGATTCTGTTGGGGTGGGCATGGTGTTTCAGCAAGCGGCTCTGTTTGATTCGCTTACCGTAGACGAAAATGTAGGGTTTTTACTGTACCAACATTCCAAGTTGCCAGCCAACGCTATTCACGAGCTGGTCAACCGCAATTTGGAAATGGTCGGCTTGTCGGGAATTGGCGATCGCTATCCGGCTCAGCTTTCGGGTGGGATGCGGCAGCGGGTGAGCTTTGCCCGTGCCATTATGAAAAATCCTGAAAACCCAGCCGACAATCCTGAGGTGTTGCTCTATGACGAGCCAACAGCGGGGCTAGACCCGATCGCCTCTACCGTAATTGAAGACCTAATTCGCACCCTCCAGTGCGCTGAGGACGGCTGTACCAGCTATGTAATTGTGACGCACCAGCACAGCACCATTCGCCGCACCGCCAATCGAGTTATTTTTCTCTACCAAGGTAAAGTGCAATGGCAGGGGCCTGTGAATGACATAGAAACGACTAATAACCCCATCGTGCGCCAATTTTTTGCTGGCAGCGTGGAGGGTCCGATCCATATTGTGAGTACTTAATATATTCAGCATCTCCAGACGTTGCTGCAACAGCCCGCTAGCGAATCCTAAGGTCTTATGCCAAATCCCATTACCCAAGTTCAACCACCTCTGGAGTTCGTTCCCCCAAATTTCAGCCCGCCTGTGTGGAAAATCGGGCAGATGATTCTCCCGAGCTGGATGCGCTGGCGGGTCGGCATTGCCGATTATCAAGTTGAGAATACTGAGCAATTGGTCAATCTTTACCAACAGTTTCAGGCGGGTAAGGTGCGGTTTCTGCTGGCGTTTCGCCATCCCACTTCAGATGATCCCTTTTGCCTGATGCGGCTGTTGATGGATGAACTGCCTCAAGTGGCGCGCCAGATGGGGGTCAGGCTCAAACCGCCCACCCATGTCCACTTTATTTACGATCGGGGTATTCCCCTATGGGCGGGCAAGTTTGTCGGCTGGCTGTTTTCGCATTTGGGTGGCATTCCGGTGCGGCGGGGCAAGGTCGATCTGGTGAGTTTGCGATCGGTACGTAATCTGTTTGCCAATGGCCAGTTTCCGTTGGCCGCTGCGCCAGAGGGTGGCACGAACGGCCATAGCGAATTGGTCAGCCCCTTAGAGCCAGGAATTGCCCAGTTTGGATTTTGGTGTGCCGAAGATTTGCGTAAAGGCGATCGCTCAGAAGCGGTGTTAATTCTACCGCTGGGAATTCAGTATCGGTTTGCTGAAGCGCCGTGGCGATCGCTCGAACAGCTGCTACAAGCCCTAGAAATGGATAGTGGGATTAATGTGACTGATGTGCCAGCACTAGGTTTACAAAATGGCGTAGACCCCACCCCTGAGCAACAAACGATTTTGTATCAGCGGCTGTTGGGCTTGGGTGGGCACCTTCTAGGGTTAATGGAGCAGTTTTACAACACTTTCTACCAACAAAAGCTGTTCTACCAACAACATCCGAATCTGGCTCAGACTGCTCCAACTGAGGCAGCGGCAGTTCCCGACGAGCTTTCCTCAGCGGATAATAATCAGATTGCGACTCGGCTCCATGCGCTCCTGAATGCAGCCCTGAGCGTTGCCGAAGATTTTTTTAATATTCCTCCGAAGGGTACGGTGACTGATCGCTGCCGTCGCCTAGAGCAAGCGAGCTGGGATCGAATTTTTCGGGAAGATCTAAAACCAATCGAGCAGCTATCGCCGGTCGAAAAAGGGCTAGCTGACCGGATTGCCGAAGAAGCCGACCTGCGCATCTGGCATATGCGCCTGGTGGAATCGTTTGTCAGCGTGACTGGGCACTATGTGAAGGAAAAACCCACGGCTGAACGGTTTGCGGAAACGCTGCTGCTGCTCGAAGATATGGTGGCGCGGTTGAAGGGCAAGTCGCCCACCGAGACAGCCCCCGACTTGGGCATCAGAACAGTGCAGCTTGTAGTGGGTAGCCCCATTTCGGTCAGCGATCGCTGGGATAGCTACAAAGCCAACCGCCGCCAAGCCGTAGCCACCCTCACCCAGGATTTGCAAACTGCCCTAGAAGCGATGATTCGTTAACCCATCACTCATTAAATAAAAAGAAGGGCGTTTTTCAAAACGCCCCTACAGTCTGCAAACTGGAAAACTTACAGGCTGAACCTAAAGCTCCTTAATGCTGACTACCAGCTGTGCCACAACGTCCTTGGCACCGCCAAATAGCATCATGGTTTTGTCCTGGAAAAACAGCTCGTTTTCGACGCCAGCAAACCCTTTGCTCATGCCCCGCTTGATCACAATGGTGTGACCTGCCTTTTCCACGTCCAAAATCGGCATCCCATAAATCGGGCTGTCCACATCGTTGCTAGCAGCGGGGTTAACCACATCGTTAGCGCCAATCACTAGCGCCACGTCGGTATGCTCAAACTCTGGGTTGATCGCATCCATGTCGTAGAGTTGGGGATAGGGCACGTTGGCCTCGGCCAGCAAGACGTTCATGTGTCCCGGCATCCGGCCAGCCACCGGGTGGATGGCGTATTTGACATCGACACCGAGGCGATCGAGTTGGTCGGCTAGTTCGCGTACGGCATGTTGCGCCTGAGCAACGGCCATGCCATAACCGGGAACAATCACCACTGAGCGGGCATAGCCCAGCATCATCGCGGCTTCTTGCGAATCGACCGATTTCACCACTTTTTCGGTGGCGATCGCCCCTACCCCTCCGCTCACCTTCGCCTTCGCCTTGGCAAAGGCGCTAAACAGCACGTTGGTAATCGAACGGTTCATCGCCTTACACATAATCTGCGTCAAGATGATCCCCGATGCGCCCACCAGTGCCCCAGCAATGATCAGCATGTTGTTTTCAAGCACAAATCCAGCGGCGCTCGCGGCCAACCCGGAAAACGAGTTGAGCAGCGAGATGGCAACCGGCATATCGGCTCCGCCAATGGGAATTGTAAACAGCACGCCCAAAATCAGGGAGATCCCTACCAGAATTAAAAATACGGTCGAGTCTTTGGGTTCAGCAATTAAAAAGGCGCTACCTACTACAAATAAAACCAGCAGCCCAATGCTGGCAAATCGCTGGAGTGGGAAAATGATTGGCGAACCGCTCATGATTTCCTGCAATTTGGCAAAGGCAATTAAACTGCCCGTTAGCGTAATGCCGCCAATCAGCACACTCAAGATCGTCGTCACTGTACCGTCGAGGGCAGCGGCCTGAGAGGTGCCCATGACGCGCCAAAACTCACCCATGGCGATTAGCGTCGAGGCTCCGCCGCCTAGGCCATTGAGCAGACCCACCATTTGGGGCATGGAGGTCATTTCCACCCGCTGAGCCATCACAACGCCGACGAGCGAGCCAACCACGACTCCGGCGGCAATCAGGGTGTAGTTGACTACGCCGCGATCGAGCAGGGTGGCGGCGATCGCAATCAGCATCCCGATCGCCGCCAGCCGGTTACCCCGCCTTGCCGTTGCCGGGGAACCCAATTCTTTTAAGCCCAAAATAAGCAAACAGGAGGCGACTAAATAGCTGAGTTGAATCCCACTGGGTAAAAAATCATTCATTATTTTTTAATTCCGCGCCTCTTTTTTCTTAAACATTTGCAGCATTCGATCGGTGACCAAAAAGCCCCCTACCACGTTGATCATGGCCAGCACGATCGCAATCACGCCCAAAACTGTCGTCACGTTCAAATCGTTGCCGCCTGCTACCAGCAACGCCCCAACTACCGCAATCCCTGAAATGGCATTGGAGCCAGACATCAGCGGCGTGTGTAGCGTCGGAGGGATTTTGTTAATCACCTCAAACCCAATAAACGACGCCAATACAAACACCACTAGTCCGGCAATTAATGTTTCAGCCATGAACTCAAAACTCCTGGTAATGCTTAACTGCTAGTTCCCGACTCCAACCAGTGCCGCCAGCGCGTCTTTGACCCGCTGATTGCGAATTTCACCAGCCGATGTGATGCAAGCACTGGTAATGATGTCGTCGGCAAAGTTGAGATTGAGGGCACCATCTTTGACCAATAAATTGAGCAAGGTGCTGATGTTTTTGGAATACATTTGACTGGCGTGGACGGGCATGGTCGCCGGCAGATTGATCGTGCCAATGATGGTGACGCCATTTTTTACCACGTCTTTGCCCGGTTCGGTGCAGGCGCAGTTGCCGCCCTGCTCGGCAGCCAAGTCTACAATCACAGCACCCGGTTTCATCTGCGCCACCATCTCCTCGGTAACCAGAATTGGTGCGGTTCGACCCGGCACCTGAGCGGTAGTGATAACGGCGTCAGCATGGCGGACATGCTCGGTAATCACCTGTCGCGATCGCTCTTTGGCGGCTTCTGAGATCTCTTTGGCATAGCCGCCCGCCGCTACAGTGTCTTCATCCAGCGCCACTTCAACAAACTTGGCTCCCAAGCTCTGCACTTCTTCTTTAACCGCAGGGCGAATGTCAAACGCTTCTACCACCGCTCCCAACCGCCGACAGGTGGCGATCGCTTGCAGGCCGGCCACCCCGGCTCCCATGATAAATACCTTAGCCGGAGGAATCGTTCCAGCCGCCGTGGTCAACATCGGGAAGAATTTGGGCAAGGCCGCCGCCGCAATCAGAGCCGCCTTGTAGCCCGCTACGCCAGCTTGCGACGACAGCGCATCCATGCTTTGTGCCCGACTGGTTCGAGGAATCAGCTCCATGCTAAATGCCGTCACCTGCTGCTCTGCCAACCGCTGCACCAGCGCCGGGTCGCCCAATGGGTTCAAAAAACAGATCAGCGTAGATCCTGGCCGCAGCAAGCTCACCTCCGACTGACCATCGTGGCGATCGCGGGGTGGGTTCACCTTGAGCATCACATCAGCCTCTTGCCATAGTTGGGCTGAGTCTTGGATCACCGTTGCCCCAGCCGCCTCATAGGCAGCATCAGAAAAATAGGATCGTTCGCCCGCCCCGGCCTCTACACAGACATCAAGACCCTGTTTCACCAACCGACCGACCGTATCAGGAACTAACGCGACCCGACGCTCTCCCACTTCAATTTCCTTGGCGATCGCAATTCTCATCTGCTCTTTTCCTTAATTGAACTTAAATTGGACTTCAACATCGAAATGATTTAGCAGCTCAATACCGCTAAAAGTTCATTCAGCATCCTAAGATTGATCCCCGCCAATCTAGGTTTTTTTAACTTAATTCCTGATTTCATCTATAGGGCGATTATAGAGCGATCGCCTGCGCTGTTTATCCCTATTTTTGTCTTTCTGCCTTCAACCTCAAGCAGCCTTCAATAGCATAGCTAATCAGCCTTCTAGCCATTAACTTGTGGGTTTGCTAAAGCTGCAACGACCATGCCTCTTAAAGCAGCATGATGTTAGACAAGTCGATCTTTCAACATTCGTATAGTTTTGTAAGCTATGCGATCGCAACCTTTATATGTTTTCACCGACCGGGCACTTTGAGCAGAGTTGCGTCGTCAACGTTCGTAATAGCTAGACAGCGGTTGCATCCGGTCGCGCCAGCTGTTTTCAACAGAACAATCGGGTAGAATTCAGATTTTTTTGGGAATTACCCTGCTGAACCGGCTTTTTAAGCCATCTCAGCGCATCTGTTGACCAAGTAGCGCCGACACACCTAACTCCTGCTAGGGTCGTTAATGCTAAAGTCGTTAACGAACAATGAAGTTTAATGACTAGTATCGTAAAGTAATGCTAAATGCGCGCAAACGTTATGGCTACTAAAACATTGACCAATCGCTTCCTGACGGCACTGGCGCTGTCGGGATGCCTGGTAGCGGGCTTGGCCCCTGTGATTCAAGCCCAGGGGCTACCTGGATTGGTCATCTTCAGCGGGGTTGAACGAGGAAATCAGCTTTCCTTCCGCTTGGACTATAACGGCAGACCCTTTCAACGCGATCGCTACCGCCTTAGAATCTCTCGGCAAAAAATGCTAACGGAAGTTTCTGAGTTTACCGTTACCTATCCAGAAACTTACGAAGGCACATTTGACGACGATAATATTGACTTGCGGATCAACGGTGAAAATGTTGACCTCGATCAAGTCACCTGGGATCGAGAGAGTCGGGAAATTTTGATCTACCCGGTTGAACCCGTTGCAGCAAATACTCGCGTTGAAATCGTACTCTCCAACGTCCGCAACCCTCGAACCGGTGGAACCCACTACTTCAATGCTCTAGTTCGAACCCCAGGCGATATCCCCCTCCGGCGCTATCTTGGCACCTGGATTATCAGCATTGGCCGAGAATAATGGCTAAATCAGGTTTTGAGGTGCTTGTGAGCCATTGTCAGCGGCCAGAAGACGTCACAAAAAGCTCGCTCTAGTCATAGCTTTGCCAGCGACTTAATGATACGATTGTAGACTGTGACTTTTTGTCAAAAAATACTCGGAGTGATGGCTCATGACCAAGCGAACCCTAGGGGGAACGTCCCGCAAACGCTTGAGAAAATCTGGCTTTCGGGCACGGATGCGTACCAAGAGCGGGCAGCGTGTAATTAAAGCGCGTCGGGCTAAAGGGCGGGCTAGGCTTGCGGTTGCCTAGTCATAATCGGGCGGCTAGCAGTGGCTAGCAGTGGCTAACACTGGAAAATGACAGTCAGTTTCCGGCTGACAGCCATTAGTCTGCTGTAGTGCCTGCACTACTTTTTCCTCGGTGACCTGTTTCCAATCAGGCAGTTTGTGGCTCTTCCTCAACGATATCGGCTCAAGCATCGACGAGATTTCAGTGCGGTCTATCGCGCTGGGTTGCGACGAGATGCTCCTCATCTCTCGTTAAGAGCCTTGTCGATGTCGGATAGTCATACCAGCCCAAGCTCAGCTAATCTAGACTTAGCTCAGCCTCAATTAGCTGTTGTCCCAATCCCGCAGCCAACGCGAATTGGAGTTTCAATTAGCCAAAAGGTCAGCAAACGTGCGGTGGTGCGAAACCGCATTAAGCGACGGATTCGGGCTGCTTTACGGCAACTCCTACCCGAGCTGCTTCCAGGCTGGTTGGTAGTAATTACCGTACGTCCCAGCGCGGTAGAGTGTTGTTATGAAGAATTTCTGCAAGAATTAGAGCAGTTGCTGATAAAAGCAGAGGTGCTTGATGGCGGTTCAAGAAGACATTTTTTATGAAGGCGGCCCAGCCATGGGAGATTTGATTTTTCATCTCGTCCTAGGGCTAACGGTGATCTGCCTACCCTTGGCAGTGGGTGCTACGGTGCGAGCCTTGTGGTTGCGCTACCGCATCACGAGCCGTCGCATTTCGATCACGAGCGGATGGATGGGGGGCGAGCGCTCAGACATCATCTACTCAGAAGTTTCTAGTTTGGTGACTGTACCCCGTGGGTTGGGAGCCTGGGGCGACATGGTGCTCACGCTTAAAGACGGTAGCCGATTAGAGCTTAGGGCAATGCCTCGCTTTAGGGAAACGGCCAATTATATCAACGAACAAATTGCAAGTCGAGGACAGAAAGCCGCCGCCTAACTGCGGTACAAACCTGGCCAACCTGCAAACATTTTAGATACAGTTAGGCTTAGATGAGTTTAGATTTGGGCCTCCGCAAAAGCTCAGGCCAACGTTCAGAGCAGTTTAGACCACGAAGGTAGACATAGAGCACATGGATTTTGGCGTCGGTTTTCTCTCAAACAAGGTGATGTTGCCGATCCTAGATTTTTTCTATGGGATCGTGCCTAGCTATGGTCTAGCCATCGTGGCTCTGACACTCGTGGTTCGCTTCGCCCTCTATCCTTTGAGTGCTGGCTCTATTCGCAACATGCGACGGATGCGGGTTGCTCAACCAGCCATGCAAAAGCGCGTCAAGGAAATTCAAGAGCGCCACAAGGAAGAGCCTGCTAAGCAGCAGGAAGAGATGAGCAAGGTCTATAAAGAATTTGGCAACCCGCTGGCGGGCTGTTTCCCAGTGGTGCTACAGATGCCGATTCTGTTTGCACTATTCGCCACCCTGCGAGGATCGCCATTCTCTGACATCAACTATGCGGTTAATCTGCAAATTCTTCCCAAAGAGCAAATTGAGCAGATTCAGCCTCAGGCTTACTTAACAGAGCCACACAGCATTTACGTATCCGATGGTGTTCACATTCCTATTACCGCTCTGGTTCCTGGTGGGACTCGGCTAGCGGTCGGTGAGACCACTAAAGTCGATTTTCAGACAGTTTCTGGCCAGACTCTGCGGGAGGTGTTAACCGAATACCCCGATACAGAAATTGCACCTGTCTGGACGGTGACAAAGGGCGAAGGTCTAGTTCGGATTGGTGAAGATGGATCGATTGAAGCGCTTCAGCCTGGAGATGTGACGCTTCAAGGTACGGTTCAAGGGTTGGCAGCGAAGAAAGGGTTTTTGTTTATTGACGCATTGGGTCGAGTGGGGGCGTTTGACCAAGATGGCACTATTCATTGGGATATTGTCGGGATGGTCATCTTTTTTGGCTTGAGCCTTTATGCCAACCAGCTATTGTCTGGTCAAGGGCCGTCATCCAACTCACAGCAAGATACTGTCAATAAGATCACGCCTGTGCTGTTCTCAGGGATGTTCTTGTTCTTTCCCCTGCCAGCGGGTGTGTTGATGTATATGCTAATTGCGAACATCTTCCAGACCCTGCAAACCTTTATTCTTTCTCGTGAACCGCTGCCGGAAAATCTACAAAAGATTGTAGATGCAGAGCAGAAGCTGCAAAAGAGCGAGATAAAAGGTGAGATGGTAGTAGACGGCGATCGCCCTGCCTTACCGTTTGAACCAGGTCGGTCTAAAAAGAAAGCGTAAAAAACACCGACAAAAAGGGAGTGAGTCCATAGAAGACTCACTCCCTTTTTGTCGCTTGTGACTTGGCTCGAACTACCAGGGGCTGCCTATAATCGTAAACCCTGACCAGATACGGGGATGAGCCAGCAGACGTTGCTCTGTCAACCTGAATTCTGGTGAACCTGTCGCTGTGTCGGGATTTTGAACTTGCCTAGCTTCAACGCTTCCCTCTTGGTGTAAAAGTTTGAGTTGAGCTTGTCTTAGAGCTTCGGCCTTAATCATAGATTCATTACGATTTAGCTGTTGATAAAATTCTGCCATTAATGGCAGGGTCTCCGCATCTTTGATTCGCCAGATTCCAGCCAGTACAGACTCTACTTGCGATTGCACCGCCATCCCAGCAAAGCCCAACTCAACCGTTTCGTCACCTTCCGCCGTATTACAAGCACTTAATACCAATAACCTAACGGGGGGATCATTCCATCCCAATGTTCTGACCCGATCTAAGGTAATGCGATCGCCTCCCCACAGTTGAATATAAGATTGATCAATTGTTCCTTGATTAAAGTCAGCGTGGGTGGCGATGTGAATAATCCCAAAAGGAGTTTGGCGGTTCTGGATCAATCTATCGGCGGTAAGCGCCTCATTCAGGAGCGATCGCGTCCTCCAGCCTGCTCGGCCAATGCTCAAAAGTTCGTCGGGTACGGCAGGTAAATTGTTTAACCCAGGCCGTTCAAACACAGACGCCCCAGCAGTTAAGACGGCGTTATCTCTAAGTGATTTGTAGCGGGCATCGGTAAGACTAAGACTGGGCATTAGCCCAATACTGTAGCGCTCGATAATAAAGTTTTGGCCATCATGCAAGGCCGCCAGCGGAATCCGACGCAACCCCGAATCTAGGACAAAGGTCAAATTTTGAATGCCGCGATCGCGCAGTTCAGCATCTAACGGCTGAATCAGCCAACTGTATAGGGCTTGAGCATCTTCTAGGTAAGACAGATTCGGTGGAGATCCCTTAGTTTGTGAATCAAAGTCGTTGAGTAAACGTTGTCGGAATTCGATGGCTCGATCAACCGCCATTTTCTTAGTGATCCCTGGAACTTTCATCCACACCACCCCCGGTAGAGGAGCGGGTGAGATGCCAGCTCGGATCTGATCATCCCCGGCTTGACGGGGCATCACCAGAATTAAATTTAATTCATCATCGTCCTGGTTCACAGAACTATAGCGAAGCGGAACTTCGGTTGATTGGTAAGCTGACTTAGGTAAAAAAACTGCATAAATAACAGCAGGCTTTACACCTGTTGCCTGTTCAATGTTGTTCAATTCGCTTTGAATGGTTGCTACTGATTTAATGGGGGCAGGAGTAAGTCCTAGATAGGCTGTGACCTGCCGTGTAAAGTAGGTCTCTAGCGTATCTAACAAAATATCAATAGTCAGTTTTGGCAGCTCTTGCGGGGCATCAAGGGGCAATTGCCTTTCAGTTTCGGGTAAGTATGGAGCAGGTTGGGTGACCAGGGCAATATTGCCGAGGCTAGAATTTTGGCGATAAGGTCCCGGAAAG
>CASBQX010000242.1 GCA_949127925.1 Synechococcales cyanobacterium PMM_0002 | reverse complement strand
CTATGCAGTTTTGAAGCACTTGAGAATGAATCTGTTGGTATTCAGGAAACAGCACTTTGGAGATCACCAAGCCGCGTTTCTGGGAAAAGAAATCAGGATTATCTTTCAGCTCTGGCAGGTGACAGATCAACGGGCAGGCATTCACGTCACAACGATTTTGCTCCCACCAGTCGAACCGCTCACCCAGCCGATAGTTGTACTGACGACGCAACAGATTTAACCATTCGCTCATGGTGGCGACTTGGCTAGGTGTTGGACGTAAGCGATACTGATAGGCGGTTCTCATGCTACTATTATAGCGCGCAGCTATACAGAGTAAGCCCATGACGCAAGTTAATTTTCGTGTAACTGAACAGGAGTTTGAACACTTGAAAAAGTATTGTGAGAGCAAGAAAAGGCAGCGCAGTGAAGTCCTTCGTGAGTTGATCAGGAGATTGTCAATCTCCGGGGCATTGAACCCCATCGATTGACGCGCCTCTCATCCTGACGCTCACCTGGGTACAGGTAGAACGCGGGGCTTCCCATCTAAAAGCTAAAAGAAAAGCCTCTCGACGAGGAGCTAGAACAAAATCAAACTTTAGATGTAGCGCAAGATAGCGAGACAGCTATGGCAGACGATGACGATCGCCCATCAGACGTGAGAGGTGTACGCCAGCGGTATCTGCCTCTCACAACCGATTTCCTGGGGTAATTAACCGAGCAGTGCCTTAGCGCGCGCCACTACATTGTCGAGGGTGTAGCCAAATTTCTCCATGCACACGCCGCCAGGAGCCGATGCGCCGAAGCTATCTACGGCAATCATGTCGCCTTCAAACCCGATGTACTTATGCCAACCCATGCTGATCCCTGCTTCGACCACCAGTCGCTTGGTCATGGCTTTGGGCAACACCGACTCTTTGTAAGCGGCATCTTGCGCTTCAAATAGCTCCCAAGAGGGCATGGAAACCACTCGCACTTTTGTGCCTTCGCTGGCCAGCTTTTCAGCCGCTTGAACGCATAGACCAACCTCCGAACCCGTACCAATCAGGATCAGGTCGGGTGTGCCTTCGCAGTCAATGACCGGGTAAGCGCCCTTCGCGACGCCTTCAATCGAGGAGCCTGCCAAGTTGGGCACCGCTTGACGGGAGAATGCCATCAGCGTGGCGCGGTTTTGGCTAGCGTTTTCGATCGCCACTTTATACGCGCCGGAGGTTTCCGTCCCATCTGCCGGACGCAGCACCGTCAGGTTGGGAATGGCGCGCAGGGAGGCAATGGTTTCGACGGGTTGGTGAGTGGGACCATCTTCACCTAGGGCGATCGAGTCGTGGGTCATCACCCACAGCACGCCTACCTGAGCCAGCGCCGAAAGCCGAATGGCACCCCGCATGTAGTCGGTGAACACGAGGAAGGTGGCACCGTAGGGAATGAGGCCAGAGTTGTGCAGGGCGATGCCGTTACAAATCGCACCCATGCCATGTTCGCGCACCCCAAAGTGCAGGTTGCGATTTTCGTAGTGGCCTTTTTGGAAATTGCCGATGCCTTTCAGCTCGGTGAGGTTGGAGTGGGTCAGGTCAGCGGAACCGCCGAGTAATTCGGGCAGCACAGGTGCCAGGGCGTTGAGGCAATTTTCTGAGTGTTTGCGGGTGGCCAGGGCTTTGTCTTCGGGCTTGTAAGTGGGCAGGACTTTGTCCCAACCCTCGGGCAGTTTGCCGCTGAGGAAGCGACCAAATTCGGCAGCTTCTGCGGCATATTTGGTTTTGTACTGTGCCCAGGTTTCTTCCCATTCGGCTTCCAGGCTAGCGCCGCGCTCGATCGCTTTGCGCATGTGAGCCAAGGCGTCTTCGGGGATCACAAACGGGTCGTAGGTCCAGCCCAGGTTGTCGCGGGTGAGCTTAATTTCGGCTGCACCGAGGACGGAGCCGTGAGCATCGGCAGTCCCGGCCTTGTTGGGAGACCCGTAGCCAATGGTGGTCGTCACTTTGATCATAGAGGGGCGATCGCTCACGGCTTTGGCCGCAGCAATAGCTTTGGCGATCGCGTCCAAATCACCGTTGCCATCTTCGACATGCAGAACGTGCCAACCGTAGGCTTCAAACCGCTTCGATACGTCTTCGGTGAAGGCAATATCGGTTGAGCCGTCGATCGATATGTGGTTATCGTCGTAGAGGGCAATCAGCTTGCCTAAGCCCAGGTGCCCTGCCAAGGAACAGGCTTCACTAGATACCCCTTCCATGTTGCAACCATCGCCCAAAATCGCGTAGGTGTAGTGATCCACCAGAGTCAGGTCAGGTTTATTGAACTTGGCCGCTAGGTGCGCTTCGGCGATCGCCAACCCAACCGCATTGGCAATCCCTTGACCCAACGGCCCTGTCGTCACTTCTACCCCTTCGGTTTCAAAGTTTTCAGGATGGCCTGGTGCTTTTGATCCCCACTGGCGGAACTGCTTAATATCGTCAATGGTGACACTATCGTACCCGGCCAAATGCATCAGGGCATACTGCAACATGCAGCCATGTCCTGCCGACAGCACGAAGCGATCGCGGTTAAACCACTGAGGGTTTTTGGGGTTAATTTTCAAAAACTGATCCCAGAGGACAAACGCCATCGGAGCCGCCCCCATTGGCAAACCGGGATGGCCAGATTTTGCCTTTTCTACCGCATCAATGGCAAGAAACCGGATCGAATTAATACAAAGTTGTTCAAGGGATAGGGTCGCAACAGCCATGCTTCTTCTCTACTCAACGACGGTGTGACAGGTACGCAGAACCAACCAAACAGGAAATACTCTGGGTTGCCAAAAACTAATTTGCCCAAAGACAGCACGTCCATCATCCCATCAGCGGGATCACAGGAACAAAGAAGTATGCCTCGGGCAGGCTAGCCCTTGATCAAACCCAGCCATTGGTTAAACCTAGCCATTGATCAAACGAACAGGTAGCCTGCTAACTGATAAATTAGCAGGCTGCCTCAACCGCAACCAGCTCAGGCTCACCCAACTAGACCTATACTTAACCAAAATTCTAGCCGCTAAGCATTTATACTTACTGCCTAGCTTATCCCGAATATAGAAAACTGCCAAGGGTGAACGAGAAGATATCTGTTAACTTGGATACTTTCTCTAATCGCCCTTTTAGGCATGTTCATTGACCAAGATGGCTAAGGATTATGGATTTAACAAGATCGGGAATTTGATTGCTGGTAAGGGCGAACGGCCGTTCGCCCCTACAGAAGAATGGCAGAGTTATTTAATTCTCATTCCTAAGAATTGGAATTGAATAAGTTTTGAGCTGACTGCCTCACTCAAAACCCAAAACTAAGAACTTAAAACTCCCCAATTCCTATCTATATTTTCTAAAGGCCAGGGTGACGTTGTGTCCGCCAAACCCAAAGGAATTAGACAGGGCTACCTCGACGGGTTGCTCTCGGCTGTGGTTGGCAATGTAGTCCAAATCGCAAGCCTCGTCGGGGTGCTCCAAGTTAATGGTGGGAGGGACGCGATCGCCTTCTACTGCCATGATAGTAGCCACCGCCTCAATCCCCCCAGAGCCACCCAACAGATGACCCGTCATCGACTTCGTTGAGCTAATGGCAACGTTATAGGCATGATCACCCAACGCCTTCTTGATGGCGGCTGTCTCAGTCGAGTCGTTGGCTGGAGTGCTAGTGCCGTGAGCATTGATGTAGCTGATATCTTCAGGCACGAGGCCGGCATCTTTCATGGCCAGCTGCATTGCCCGAGCGGCTCCTTCACCACCCGGTACCGGAGACGTAATGTGATAGGCATCGCAGGTCATGCCATAGCCGACGATTTCGGCATAGATATGAGCACCCCGACTCAGCGCGTGCTCTAGCTCCTCTAAAACCAAAATTCCAGCGCCTTCACCCATGACAAACCCGTCGCGATCGCGATCGAACGGGCGACAGGCGTGGGCAGGATCGTCATTGCGAGTAGAGAGCGCTTTGGCTGAGGCAAACCCAGCAAACGCTAGCGGCGTGATTGCCGCTTCGGTGCCGCCGCAAACCATGGCCTGGGCATACCCCCGTTGCAGCAAGCGAAAGGCATCACCAATGGCATTTGAACCAGCGGCACAGGCCGTCACGGTGCAGCTATTGGGTCCCTTGGCACCGATATGAATGGCCGTCAACCCGGCTGCCATGTTGGCAATCATCATGGGCACGGTGAACGGGCTGCACCGATCTGGACCTCGCGTTAGGCAGATCTCTTGCTGATCTTCCATCACTTTTAAGCCGCCAATGCCAGTCCCAATCAGGGTGCCAACCTGTTCTGCGTTCAAATCATTGATGACAAACTTAGCGTCGGCCAGTGCCTGTTTGCTGGCCGCAACGGCAAATTGAGCAAAGCGATCCATCCGCTTGGCGTCTTTGCGCTCCATGTACGCATGGGGGTCAAACCCTTTCACTTCACCCGCAATCCGGCAGTCGTGGCGAGAGGCATCGAACAAGGTGATGCGATCGATCCCATTTTGCCCCCTCAGTAGCCCATCCCAATATTCAGTTTGAGTGTTGCCGATCGGGGTAATTGCACCCAGACCTGTAATTACAACACGCTTCAATTCAATACCCAAAGTTGTCATGACTCAGATTCGAGGGTTTAAACACCCAGAATGCAAAATAGTTAAGAGTCCGAGAGCTTGAAAATGCTCAGCTCAAATAGTGGAAGACAGGGAGTTGGCAGAAATAGCGCGTTCAGCATCTTGCAATGCCAGAACCCAATAGTCTACAGTGCCCTGCCTTCGTTAAATTGACTTAAACAGCGACTTTCTGCTTAATGTAATCTACGGCTGCTTGAACAGTCCCGATGCCTTCTGCCGCTTCATCAGGAATTTCGATATCGAATTCTTCTTCCAGAGCCATCACCAGTTCAACGGTATCTAGAGAGTCAGCGCCCAAATCGTTAGCAAAGCTAGATTCTGGGGCAACCTCTGTCTCTTCCACACTCAACTGTTCGGAGACAATTTTCCGAACTTTCTGCAAAATGTCATCTTGGCTCATGAATGTTCCTTCCTACTCGACGCCCGTGCAATCTTAAGCAATACACGCTCTGCTTCTACCCGCACCTCACGAGTCATCAGCGTTGGCTGACGTTTCGCAAGATTTAGTCTGGTTTTTGGCATTCCTCCATATTATCTGAAAGCGTGACAAGTGATGTTGTTGTGAAAAATGAGCCAGTGATGCTCAATTAGTTGATGTTAGAAAGCTTAATCCGAGGGTCTACTAGCTTGAGCAGCAAGTCGGCTAGGAGGTTGCCTACAATCAGCATCACGGCACCCATCATCAGGCTGGCCATCACCAAATACAGGTCTTGGGCGGTGACAGCTTGTAAGGTGAGTTTTCCGAGACCGGGCCAGTTAAAAAACGTTTCGGTAATAAAAGCCCCTCCTAAAAGGCCAGCAAATTCAAACCCGAGTAGGGTGATTAGGGGGTTAATGGCATTGCGCAGGGCGTGAACGTAGATCACTCGGTTTTCGGGTAAGCCTTTGGCGCGGGCAGTTTGAATGTAATCTTGCCGCAAGACGTCTAGCAGTTCGCCGCGTGTAATTCGCTGCAACCCAGCAAACCCAGTAATGCTAAGGGCGATCGTGGGCAGGATCATATGCCAGCCAATATCGAGCAGCTTCCCTAAGGGGTTTAAATCGGCGTGGTTGATGCTGGTCATGCCACCCACCGGGAATAGCGGGGACAGGGCTTGGGCGACAAACAGCAGCAGCAATCCGGTAATTAGGGTGGGAAAACCCTGCCCAATGTAGCTCAGCACCCGAAAGATTCGATCGATCTGCTGATTTTGGTTGACGGCTCCCACGATGCCCAAGGGAATGGCGATCGCCCAGGTAATCGCTAGAGACGCCACCGCCAGCAGCAGCGTGGCAAACATCCGCTCCCAGAGCAAATCGGTCACTGGGCGCTGGTAGGCAAAACTCACGCCAAAGTTACCATGGGTCACAATTTCCTTAAGCCACAGCCAATATTGCTGAAGTACAGGCTGGTCTAGGCCAAACTGCTCCCTAAAGGCTTTGAGCGTCTCCGCCGAAATCCGAGGATCTTGACGAAAGGAATCGAGAAAATCCCCTGGTGCCAGTTGAATGATCAAGAAACTCAGAGCCGAAGCGAGTAACAGGGTGAATGCGCCTTGTAGCACCCGCTTGACTACATAGGCAAAGGTTTCGCCCCTGACTGCGTCCAGAATCCATCTGCCGACAGCTTGGAGCCGCCGTTGATTTGAGGAAGATTTGCTAGAAGCCATTAATATTCCACTAAGATTCCACTAGTACTCGGCGGCGGACGTGTAACTACTATTACAGGCTCCCCAGACAAGGGGCTTAAGCCCCTTGTTCAAATGTAGGCAAACTTCCGCAGTGCAGTATTAGTACTCCACCAGCGTCACGATGGGGACATCAGGCAGCTTTTTGCGTCCCTCTAGCCCCGTTAGCTCAATAATGAACCCAAACCCAGCTAGTTCACAACCCATTTGCGCTAGCAGTTGAGCCGTCGCGGCGGCGGTACCGCCCGTGGCAATTACATCGTCGATAATTAGCACCCGTGCCGGGGGGGCGGCGGCGTCCTGGTGAATTTCTAGTTTGTCAGTGCCATATTCCAATTCATACTCAACACAATGAACCGGAGCAGGCAGCTTCCCAGGTTTACGCACAGGCAGGAATCCGGCGTTGAGCTGATAGGCCAGAGGTGCGCCAAAGATAAACCCGCGCGACTCCATGCCAATGACAAAATCTACATTTAAGCCACTGCATTTCTCGGCCATGGTATCGATGGTGTAGCGAAATCCCTCCGCATCGCGCAGCAGCGTCGTGATGTCCCGAAACATAATGCCGGGTTTGGGAAAGTCGGGAATGTCGCGAATTAGGGATTTAAGATCCATGGGTAAGGGGGAAGGATGAGGGATGAAGCGGATTATTCTTTGATGCCGGAGAAGTTGGAAAACCAGCCGCGTCTCCAGAAGTAAAAAATGATACTAAAGGCGACCGCTAGCATCACTGCCCAGCATAGGGGATAGCCGAGGTACCAATTCAGCTCTGGCATATTGTAAGGCGATTTTTCAGTATTAAAGTTCATGCCATACACTCCAACAATGAACGTCAGAGGAATGAAGATGGAGGAAATAAGCGTGAGCAGTTTCATCACTTCATTCATGCGGTTGCCTACAGAGGAAACATAGACGTCCATTAAACTGGATGCCACCTCTCGATACGTTTCTACCATATCTAGAACCTGTACGGCATGGTCATAACAATCTCTGAGGTAGACGCGGACTTCGTCGGACAGCAAGTCTTCGCTATCTCGAATCAAAACGCTAATGGCATCTCGCATCGGCCAAATCGATCGCCGCAGATTCAACAAGTCGCGTTTTAGGCTGTGAATTTTTTCTAACGATTGTTGGGTTGGTTTAGTCACGACTTCGCTTTCCAACTCTTCTAAATCTTCGCCATAGGCTTCGAGCACTGGAAAAAAGCCGTCGATAATGGAGTCGAGTAAACAATACATGAGGTAGTCGGCTCCCCGCGCTCGGATGACGCCCTTACTCAGCCGAATTCGCTCCCGGACTGGCCCAAACGAGTCATATTCGGGTTCTTCTTGCACCGTTAATAAATAATTCTTTGTCAGAATAAAGCTGACTTGCTCGGTGAAGAACCCTCTACCCGTGTCTTTTAGCATGACCATGCGAGTAATAATCAGCAGTTGCCCATCGTATTCTTCCACCTTAGGCCGCTGGGGGACATTGACGACATCTTCTAGTACCAGCGGATGCAAATTGAATACGGTTCCCAATCGCTGCAACACGTCTTCACTGCCCAACCCCTTAACATCGACCCAAGAAACAGACGTGGAATCTAGATGAGGGGCACATTCTTCGGGTTCGTTAATGGGTACGCGGGTAGCATCGGTTTCGGAATAGTCAATCAGCGTAATGACGGGTGGGGGAGCGTCGTCTTCAATGTTGAGCGTTCCCGGTAATGCCCCTGGCTCATGATACGAATAGCCCAAGTAGGGCACGTCATCATCGTCGTCTACATCAGCGGTGGCTGTGGGGAAAAGCGGGACTCTGGCGGTGGCTTGATTGGGTTTTGACGAGGAGGGAGAGTGTTTGATTGCCATGTCGATTACACAACCTTAGCGATGACCGGACCTGTGTAAAATTGTGCACTGTTTTTGGGAAGGTTGCCTAGGTACAGCAAGTTTTCCACAGATCCAGCAGGTTTTCCACAGGCTGCTGTGGAAAACTAGTACCTATGTACGATCTGGTAGCTAGGAGATTTTAGGCCGGGTCACTATAGGCTAGTAGTCTGAGGCGTAAATCTGCCTACCGTTCGTAGTGCAGGCTTCCAGCCTGCGCGGGCAAGATGCCCACACTACGTACGGTAGCTAAACTTGCGCCGTCTTCTACTAGGGTGGGCAATGCCCACCCTAGGGCAGGGTTGCTATGGGGGGTTCACGGCCACTCTATTCCCATTCGATTGTGCCAGGTGGCTTGGAGGTAATGTCGTAAACCACCCGATTCACGCCTTTGACTTCGTTCACAATCCGGTTAGAAATTAATTCCAGCAAATCGTAGGGCACGCGTGACCAATCGGCTGTCATACCATCCTCGCTGGAAACAAAACGCAGCACAATCGGGTAGGCATAGGTGCGCTGGTCGCCCATCACCCCGACACTGCGAACGGGTAGCAGGACTGCAAACGCCTGCCAGTAGTCGTCATACACGCCCTGACGATTAACTTCTTGGCGCACAATGTAGTCGGCTTCGCGCAGAATTTCTAGTTTTTCTTCGTCGATTTCGCCCAAAATCCGAATTGCTAAACCAGGCCCTGGGAAGGGATGACGGTTAATGATCTCTGCGGGGAGGCCGATGGAGCGGCCAACTTTGCGGACTTCGTCTTTGAATAGCTTACGCAGAGGTTCGATCAGCTTGAACCGCAGGTCTTTGGGCAAACCGCCGACGTTGTGGTGGCTCTTGATTTTGACCGCGACTCGTTCGCCTGTTTGCGGATCGACGTTGGTATCGGCAGATTCGATCACGTCGGGGTAGAGCGTGCCTTGAGCCAAATAGTCGAAGGGACCCAATCGCTTGGACTCTGATTCAAAGACGCCAATGAACTCGTGCCCAATCCGCTTACGTTTGAGTTCGGGATCAGAGACTCCGTGGATCGCCGTTAAAAAGCGATCGCGCGCATTGATATACTCGACGGGGATATGGAACTCTTCTTTGAACAGTTTCAGCAGCCGCTCGGGTTCATTTTTGCGCATGAAGCCCTGGTCGATGAACATACAGGTGAGGTTATCGCCGATCGCCCGATGCAGCAAAAAGGCCAGCGTTGAAGAATCGACGCCGCCCGATAGCGCCAGCAGCACCCGTTTATCGCCGACTCTGCCGCGTACTTCGCGGATCGCCTCTTCGACAAACGCTTCCGTTGTCCAGGTGGGTTCGCAGTGGCAAATGTGATAGACAAAATTGCGGATTAGCGGCTGGCCACCGCGAGAATGGACGACCTCGGGGTGAAACTGCACGCCGTAGAGCTTGCGTTCGTGGTCGGCGATCGCCGCACAGGAGGTATTGTCGGTATGAGCCAGCAGTTCAAACCCCTCTGGCATCGTCATCACCGAATCGCCGTGGCTCATCCACATGGTCGAACCGTCGTCCACGTTGGTCAGCAGATCGGTAGGGTCGTCAATGTGGAGTGAGGCTTTGCCATATTCGCCGCGTTCAGCTCGTTCGACACCGCCGCCCAATTGTTGCACCATCAACTGCATGCCGTAGCACACGCCCAAAATGGGGATACCCAGATTCCACAGTTCGGGATCGCTATGGGGCGCGCCGGGATCGTAGACAGACTTAGGCCCGCCCGACAGGATGATCCCCTTGGGGTTGAGCTGCCGCAGTTGCTCGACCGTAGTGCGGTAGGACAGCACTTCAGAATAGACCTGAGTTTCGCGAATGCGGCGGGCAATTAGCTCGGAATATTGGGAGCCGAAGTCCAGGATGACGATCATCTGGCGGTTTAGCTGTCCCATGGTGTCAACGTCGGCAAGTGATTCAACTTGGGGAGTCACGGTAGATCCTGAATAGAAATTTAGAGGTGTACG
>CASBQX010000241.1 GCA_949127925.1 Synechococcales cyanobacterium PMM_0002 | reverse complement strand
GACAATGCGATCGCGGAATTGCTCTGGCGATACCTGCCCAGTTAATACCGCCTTCAACGACACCGTAGGGAATTGAGCCGCACGGGGATTGGCTAAAATCTGATAACCGCCCACATCAATATCGGCATAGCCACCATTATGCTTTTGCAATTGTGGAAACATCACATGGCCGAGCTTCAGATAGCTTGGGTTTTGTGGCGGCGCGATGGGTGGCAGGTTTTCTGCATCCAGATATAGCATGGCTAGCTGTAGGGCAAAGCTGCGTCGCCGCTGTCCGTCAATTGCCCACAGCAACAAAGCGCGACGAACTCGGCTGTCACTATCGACGACGACATTGTTGAACCCAATCTGCTGGCGCTGATTCAGTTTGTCTGGCGGCTGAATTCCTGGGCTGTTGGCATCTTGGATTTTCTCAATGCCAATCAGGTTAGGTGTGGTTTCAAATACGGTTTGGAGTTCTGCTTGCCCGCTACCAACTGCAATGTCGCGGTAAATATCTAAGCCAATGGCCCGGGGGTGCGCCGCGTTGATCTGCTTCAGCGCCATCGCGATGGTTTGGTCAGCAATGGGCCAGCTGCGCAGATAGTCGATGTCTTGGTCATCAATGCTGACAATCACAATCCGCTTGTCTACAGATTCGACAGGCCGCAACCGAAACATCCAGTCTAGGGCAGACAGCTCTGATGCTTGCAGCGCTCCTAACCACTGCAAGCTGCCCACTCCAAGCGCGATGGCGATCGCCGTTAACCAAACCCGCCGCTCTACCCATACGGATGCTTGGGGCGGAGCCTTCTGAGTGAGAGGATGTTTGGGCTGATTTTTGTTCTGCTTTAGCAGCATTAGCATTGCCGGGGGCGGGGGGCAAATGAACAGGACGTTGCCAGATAGCGGATGCCTCCAGTCAATCATTAAGATGCCCTATCCCGGCAAAAACCTAACGTTCATAGCTTTGCCATAATTTCAGGCAGCAAGTGAGCCGGAATTTTAGAGAGCGCCAAATTTTGCCCCGCCATCCCAAGCTGGAGGTAAAGGGTGCGCATACTTTGCAGTACACCCTTGAAGGCAACCTGTCGCAGGTCACGCTGATGTTGCCATCCCTGCATTGCTTGAAGGTGGTGGTGTAAGGAGGTTTCTAGCGAGGTAGTCTGAGCTGAAAAATGACTTAACTTGGCCTGCCAGAGCGCCATCTGGTGATAGGCTAAGCCCAAGTTATTGTGCGTCGTATGAAGGTCGAAACTCAGGGGTGTCGATTGTTCGCTCTGAGCTAATTGAGTGGCAATGAGCAGGGCTGCTTCATAGGCACGAACCGCGTTTTGCAAATGCTCTGACTGTGCTTGAAGCTGGTCTTTATGACAAATTGCCAGATGCCAATAGGCAGTGCCCAGGTTATTTTGAGTGGCGGCAAAGGCCGGGGCACCGTTGTCGGGGGTGCGATACCGCAGGGCAATTTGGTAAGCGGCGATCGCCTCGTTCAAGTTTGTTTCAGAGTGCTCAAACTGCGCTAGGTTCCAGTACGCCGTACCCAGATTATTCTGAATCATGGCGTAGTTGAGCGGATCTGGGTCAGGCATGTAATGGCGCAATGCTTCGCTGTAAGCGGCGATCGCTTGCTTCAGGCGCGCTTGTGGCTGATCGTACTGCGCTAAGTTCCAATAGGTGGTGCCCAAGTTGTTTTGGGTCGAGGCGTAGCGCAACGGATCGTGCTGGGGGTCGCGGTAACGCAGGGCTTCAGCATAGGCTTGCGCCGACTGCTGCAAATGCTCGGCGGGGGTTTCATACCGCGCTAGGTCAGCATAGGCCGCTGCCAGGTTGTTTTGAATCATGGGATAGCTGTCGGCCTGGGTTTCGGCGTTGAGCTTGTTCAGCGCCAGTTGATAGGTCTGAATCCCTTGCTGCAAGTAAGGGACAGCCTGCTCAGCCGTGGGCGTATGGCGAGATAGCAGCCAGCACAGGTTGCCCACATCGTTTAATAGGTCACTCCAGAGGGGAGACCCATCGGGCAGCCGCATCAACACCTGTTCGTAGGTTTGCAGCGCCGCCGTCAACGTAGACAGCTCCGTATCGCCGTGCTCAATGCGACCGCGATACACATCGGCCAAAATGCGATAGGCGTCTGCCAGCACCGATGGATTGCCCTGCTGTTGATGCAGGGCGGAAATTTGATCTAACAGTTGAGCAATTTGGACATCTGCTGGTGAGAGCGTAGAGGTGCCGCTAGGTAGCTGGGCGGCGATCGCATCCATTGCAATCAAATAACTCTGCGGATCTGGCGCGGTGGGCTGAGCCAAGGATGAGGCAGGAGGCGGCGGGACAGCAGCCGTCTGCTGAGGAGTCAAGTCCAGCACGACAGCAGAGACATCACTTGCCACCGACACAGACAGAGGCAGAGGCAGCGATTGGCTAGATGCAGCCGGCAGCGAAACGGTAAGTACTGGCGCTGTTTCAGCAAGCGTAGACGATGCTGCAACTCCACAGGCGGCCTGCTGGGGATGGGGCACTACCTCAATCTGCGTGATGGGTCGAGGCGGCAGCGGGGTTGGATCGCCAACAAACTCAAACACTGCGGTACGGCAGCGCCAAAATTCTAAGGCCGACTGGGGCAAGACCCGAAACCAAGGCTGGGGTACCCAAAATAGGAGGGTGGAATCTAGTACAGGTAAACTGCGCTCAATGCCCTGCAAATACGTTAAAAATAAGCGCTGCACCGTGGCGGGTTGACGCGTCAATTGCTCAACTCCCAACAGCTGGAAGGCAGGTATCGGCAGCCGCCGTTTGCCACTGCGCGGTGGAGGAGACTGCGCCAACCATTGAGCGATTTGCAAAATGGGATTTGGATCGCTGGGGTTGAGCAGCATTGTGACCAGGCGCGGATAGCCCCGAGCGCCGACTTCTGAGCGCAGCCGATCAACTTGAATCGGCGAGGGGTTCGCTAAATCGGCCTGAAGCTGCTCAGCCAAGCGATCGCGCAACGGCAAATCATCGCACACGGCAATGAAAATCTGTCGCCGCAAGTTTAGGCTCAGCGCTAACTTCAGTCGTTGGTAAGTCTGCTGATTTGACCCTAAAATTGTGCGGAAGGAAATATCTGACACAGTAAACCACGATTAGCCCAGTTATAGAAATCTTCAAGTGATTTCTACCAGATTCAGGATAGCTAGAGATCTAACGGAACGCGTGATTCAGGTTTAAGTTCCAAGTTCTGAATTTTAAGTCGATGGTCTCAATTCCTGCCAAGTTAAAACCGGACAAATTCTGAAGAAATTGTCCGGTCAAATCAACACAAGTTTTAGTAGACTTTCACTCTAGAAGATCTAAGATACTGCCACCGCGATCGCGATTAGCCCGCCAATCAATGCGAATGCCCCGACACCCAACACAGCATACGTCACCTGCTGCTTCCGGTTGGGGGGTTCAGCCTTGTAGACCTT
>CASBQX010000240.1 GCA_949127925.1 Synechococcales cyanobacterium PMM_0002 | reverse complement strand
TTGTCCATGTTTAGCATTCTCCTAAAAGCCTCAAATCCAGTCTAGACGGACTTGTGTGTACACGGTAGCTCCCTGGGGAGAGGGCTTAAAGCCTTTGGCATATATGAAAAGGGTGAGGGAAAACTCCGGGTTTCAAGTTAGACAAGGTTTAGAACCCCTAATCAACCCTCGATAGAACGGCCAGGAACCCTCTGTAGAATTTTAAATGTTACGGGTGCCCTATGCCCATAGACCAACTGTGTTCTATTCTTACGATGATTGGGTGCAGTGGTATGGAGTCTAATCCTAGTCTTGTAGATTTTTTGGCATTGCTGAAAGCCTCACTATTGCTGAAAGCAGCCCCATTGCTGAAAGCAGCCCCCATTTGATGAAACCCTGGCGTTTTGCCCCCCTTGCTTTGTGAAAGAAACTCTGGAAAAAATTTGGAAACAGTTCAAGCCGCCGCGAGCATTTTCGTGGCAAACCTTGGTACTGGTCAGCGTTTTTTCGTGGTGCGTCTCGGCCATTGTAGAGACTGAAGCCTTGCGCGATGTGCTGGCGCGCTTGGGCTGGATATTTTTAATGCTGGGTGTGGGTTGGGGCATGTCCAGCACGCGGATTAATCTTTTGGGACTAGTGCTTTATCCAGGGCCTTGGATTACGGGAGCCTTGGCCTGCGTTGTGCTGTTTGCTGGATGGAATGTTGACCTGACCCGAGTGGCACTAGTCAGCTGGCCGCTGATTTCGTTTGCGGTCGCTGCCATTCCCAAACTTTTTCCCAGGCTAACGTTTTCTCTGCCCGATCCCCCGGTTCGGCAGCAGCTGTTGATTCAATTTCTGCTGAGTTGCCTATTGAGCGCTTGGTTCCAATTCCATTTCGTTATTCAAGATTGGCTCCGAGCATACCCGAGCTTGCTGGGTGATAGTCTTGGCCGCAGCGCGTTTGTAGTGCGGCTCGATGCACGGGGCTTTGGTGTACCGAGAGGAGTCATATTACTCAATTTAGCTGAGCCACTGTTGAAGCAAGAGCTACAGGCGTTATCGTGGGCAGAAGTAGAGCGATGGCTGCTAGAACGAGAGACCAGGGTGGCTGAGCTTCAGCAACGAGTATTGCAACAAACTCCACGGGTTGAGGAAGATACACTTTGGAAGTTTTGGAGCGATGTACCTGCTGGCTTCCCCGAATATACGCTGAAGTTACGAGCCGTATGGTTGGGTCCTAGTTCTAACCTCAAAGGATATTTTTTGGAAAAGTCTTGTTTAATTACCCAAGCGGCTAATGCCACGGTCATTGATCCATTAACGCCAAACAGCGGATTGGTGCAGGTTACCTGTCAACCTGTTAGCGATAAGATCTGGATTGATCCACAACCACTAGTTCAAGGAGACGGATGAATCTGGGCAGAATTGGTGTGATTGCAACTAATGTATTTCGCGAGGTGATTCGCGATCGCATTTTGTATTTGCTGGCTTTCTTTGCGATCGCATTAGTGGCGATCGCGGCGGCGCTGCCCCAGGTTGCCGCTGGCACAGAAAGCAAAATCTTGCTAGATGTGGGGCTGGCCGCAATGAACTTGTTGGGTCTAGTCGTAGCTGTCTTTGTGGGCACAGGCTTGATTAATAAAGAGATAGAGAAGCGCACCGTCTATGCTCTGATCGCCAAACCCGTCAGTAAAGCAGAGTTTATTGTGGGCAAGCACCTTGGCCTGTCGTCGGTGCTGCTGGTGCTGCTGGCAGCCATGCTGCTGATTTATCTGGGTGTGTTGACCTATAGCCAGGTTAGCTATCCGCTCACCAGCATTTTGATCACAACCTGCTTTCAGCTTTTAGAACTGCTGCTGATGGTTGCCGTCGCCATTTTATTTGGTGTGTTTACTAATTCACTGCTAGCGATTTTATTAACCGCTAGCGTGTACCTGATGGGGCAGTTTAGCCGAGATTTGCTTAACTTGGGCACCCTCAGCCAAAATCCAACCCTGCAACATACGACAGAAGCGATTTATTTGATCCTGCCAGACTTGACGCGGCTCAACTTTAAAAATCAGGCGGTCTATGGCACCGAACTGCTGCCGCCCCCGATTGAGCTATTGGGCAGCGCCGCCTATGGTCTGTTCTATACGGTGCTGCTGCTGGCGATCGCCATTCTAATTTTTTCTAAACGAGAATTTTGAACCCAATCCTTTACCCGTAGAGACGCGATTAATCGCGTCTCCCCCAATCCCGCAAAGACGCGATGAATCGCGTCTCTACCCAAAGGTGCCACCATTCCAACCCCACAAATACCCTTTGGCCTCGGCAAATTCGATGTAGATCCGATTGCCAGGTATCCCCAACGCTTCACTAATCGTTTCACAAAAATCTTGGCTCATAGCAGTCGTCTGCGCTGCGGTAAATGACCCCACGCTTTTGATTTCGATGTAGCACGCCGGGTCTAGCGTTCCCGCAAACGTCATGGCAATGTCGGACTCAAAAGCAGCCATGACATAGGCTTCGGGTTTACCCACATGTTTGGCCAAGCTAGCCGATAAGGTTTTGAGCAGGGCTTCTGTGTCAGCGCGATCGGGGGTGGGCACTGACGTTTGAACTGTAATCAGGGGCATACAAAAGAATTCTGAAAAATGAGCCGTTCAAACCTACTAATACCAAATTAAAGGGCGATCGCAATCGATCCGCAGAGCAAGATCAGTGCAGCTTCAGATTTTCCTACACCGCTGGCTCAATAGGCTGGCGAGTTTTGAGGTTAAAGCGAAATCCGTGCGGCAAAATGGAGAGCTTGACGCCAAACACCGCTAACGCCTCGTCTTTCAACAAATCACCAAGATTGTTATAGCTCGCCGTTGACTCGTCAATTACCGTAATTGCGCCATTGCCTACCACTTCTAACTCATCACCCTCAATCACGATTGCGGTATCTTCATCAATCCCAAACCCCAGCACGCTGGGCTGCTGCACCAAGGCAGAAATTAACCGCCCTAATCGGCCCCGTTGGGCAAAATGTTGGTCTACGACGATGCCCGGTAAAAAGCCCATACCTGGCCCCATTTCCACCACATTAACGCGAGGATTAGTTTGAGACTCGCCTTCTATAATCATGACGTCAGGCATCATGGCGGCTCCGGCACTGGTACCGCCAATGACTAGACCCTGGGCGTGGCGCTTGTGCAAAATAGCGTCTAGCTTGGTGTCTTTGATCAGAGCAATAATGCGCGACTGGTCACCCCCTGTGAAAAAGGCACCGGTCGCTTGCTCAGCCGCTTCTAGGACTTCGGCGCGATCGCTATCGTCCCGCTGTTCGGTGTTGATTACGCGCACATTTTTTACACCGAGTCGTTCAAATACCCGGATGTAATCATCGCCGACTTCTCGCGGCTGGCTCGTGGCAGCAGTTAGCACGACAATGTGGGCATTCACCCCGCCCGCACAGCGGATAAATTTTCGCAAAACGATGCAGTCGCCATCGCGATCCTCTGCGCCGCCGATAATCACCAACGCGCCCAACTGTTTTTGTTCATTCATAAATAAACAGAACTGCTTTAGAGGTTTTTTAGGCCATAAGATGTGTTGATGGAGTGCGGAGCTACAGGTTACCCGTGCGACCCACCATCTGGATCGTTTAATCTTTGATTAGCTAATTAATCCAGACCGCAGCGCCAAAACAGCGGCTTGCGTCCGATCGTCGGCACAGAGCTTGTTGAGAATGTTGCGAACATGGGTTTTAACGGTGCCCACCGTGATGTATAGCTTTGCGGCGATCGCCGCATTGCTGCATCCACCCACAATTAGCTCCAAAATCTCTAGCTCCCGTTCCGTTAGCGGAGAGCTTTCCAATAGCTGCTCCACATCTGGCTCAATCCCGCCAATGCTAATCCTTTTTACCTCGTCGATTGCGGCCAACTGCGGAGCACTCTGCCGCATTTGCCGCAAAACAATGCTGGCGATCGCCGGATCAATCCAGGAGTTGCCGCCATGAGTCGCCTTGAGCGCTTCTGCCAACTTATCGACGCTAATGTCCTTCATGCAATACGAATCTGCACCCGCTGCAAATGCCGCCAGCACAGAATCCTCACTGTCGTGCATGGTCAGAATTAATACTTTTGTATTAAACCCACCCTCACTCGCCGCCTGCATGCCTCGAAACCGACGGGTCAATTCAATCCCGTCCATATCAGGCAGGCCAATATCCACGATCGCCACATCAGGTCTCATGGTTTCCAACATTTTTAGACCAGAAGCGGCGTTGGCCGCTTCGCCCATTACCCGAATCCCTTCCTGCCGCTGCAAACCAGCCCTCAGTCCAACTCGTGTAAGGTCATGATCTTCAATGAGAGTTACACTAATCTCGCTCATTGCCAATTCCTTAACATTCATTTCTATTACAATCGACGGTTTCTATTTCACGATTATGGAGGATGGCGATCGCCTCAGCATCCACCCAAGGAAGGAAAACTAACTGCTCTGGATGTCCAGAACTATTACTCTAGGTATATATGAGGGCTATCTTGGCTTTGAGACAATTCTAAATGTATCTACAGATAACTACATTTATACAACCCTTGATGCAACCCGTAACACCAGGAACCTCCCTTTCTAAAAAACTGCATGCGATGTGGGACAACCTGCCAGTGCGTTATCGTGGCGCGATCGTGGTTGCTGTCCCTGTAGCTTGTCTGGCAGTGACGTTAAGTGCATGGATTTGGTCACGCCAAAATATTCTTGATATTCGCCAGCGGATTGATCGCACGACGCAGATCATTTCAACGATGGATCAGCTTTTAATTGAACTGCTCAATGCCGAAACTAGCGTGCGGGGCTACAGCATTACGAACGACGTCCTCTACCTAGCACCCTATCAACAGGCTGAGGCTAATTTGCCCAAAACCCTGCGGCAATTAGAACAAATAACGCAGACCAGCCCAGCTCGCCTGCAAGACTTTAAAGCGATCGAGAACGCAGTCGTGCAAGATCTAAGCATCTTGGCGCAAATTATTACTGTGGTAGATACCCAGGAGACACTCGCGACCCGAGCGCAACTGTTGAAAACGCTGCTCTACCGCAATCGGCAAACCATGGATGGCATTCGGGAGCAGGTGGGTGGCATCCGGGCAGCAGAACAGCGCACGTTGACGGCCTATATCGAGCAACGTCAAACTCTGCAAGAGCTAACAACTTCCATCTTAGGATTCACGGCTGGTGTGAGCTTGCTGGGGTCACTGGCGGCACTTTACCTGTTCAGCCGCGTTGACGATCAGTTGCAGCGCCGGGAGCAGCTGCTGCGAGAAAGCAATACATTGCTGAAGGCGATTGTGACCAACGTGGTCGATGGCGTGCTGACGCTGGATGCCCAGGGCAAAATCGAGCTGTTTAATGCAACGGCCACTACTATGTTTGGCTATGAGTCGTTGGAAGTGGTGGGAGAACCGTTGGGGCTACTGTTGGCTGAAACGGCGATCGCCTCTCACAGCACCCTTCATCCTGCCCCTCACAGCACCCTTCCCAAGCCAAATGACCTACCTCCAAAGGTTTGGGACAGTCACTCCATTCAGCTCAATCGTCCCTGGCAAACTACAGGCATTCGTAAAAATGGCACTACCTTCCCGATTGAGATTTCGCTCAGCGAGATGCAGATCGATCAGCGATTAATCGCCATTATTCGCGATATAACCGACTTCCAAGAAACCGAAGCAAAACTCCAGAGCCGTGCCGACATGCTGTCTCAGCTCACCGCAAATTTAGGACAGGCTAACGCCGCCCTAGAAAATCGCAACCAAGAACTAGAGCAATTTGCCTACGTGACCTCTCACGATTTAAAGGCTCCACTGCGGGCGATCGCCAACCTCTCTGAATGGATCGAAGAAGACCTCGCCGGACAGCTACCCGAAGAAAACCAGCAGCAAATGCGGCTATTGCGAGGGCGGGTTCACCGCATGGAAGCATTAATTAACGGCTTGTTGGAATATTCTCGGGTCGGGCGCACCCAAACGACAACGGAGCAAATTGACGTCGCTGACCTGTTAGCAGACGTGATCGACTCACTGGACCCACCGGAGTCCTTTACGGTTCACGTTGCCCCAACTATGCCAACGCTGATGACCAAACGGATGCCCCTAAGACAGGTTTTTGCCAATCTAATTAGCAACGGCATCAAGCATCACGATCGAGACGATGGCCAAATTCAGATTTCAGTGCAAGATCAAGGAGACTGGGTAGAGTTTGCCGTTGCCGACGATGGCCCTGGCATCGACCCAGAATATCACCACAAAATCTTCGCCATTTTTCAAACGCTTCAAGCGCGCGATACCAGGGAAAATACTGGCGTCGGGCTAGCTATTGTCAAAAAGACCGTAGAGACAGAAGGCGGTTCTATCCGAGTAGATTCGGCTGAAGGCGCAGGTGCTACGTTCTATTTCACCTGGCCCAAGCAGGCCAATCAAGCATGAGTGAGTTTTAAATTCCAAGTTTTGAGTGAGTTGACCAACTCACTCAAAACTCAAATAACGCTGGCTGCAATTGGGCAAATAATTGCGCCACCTTGGCTAAGTCCTTATCGCCAGGGGCATGTTCTACGCCACTCGATAAATCGATCCCGTGGGGTTGCAGTTGTTGGAGGGCAGTTCTTATATTGTCAGGGGTGAGGCCGCCCGCTAGGAGCCAGGGACAGGCCGGATGGAACTGCTGGAGCGTCTGCCAATCCAGCGTTGCGCCAGTGCCGCCATACAAATGAGGATGATAGGCATCTAGCAACAGCGTATGAACCACCGTTGTGTAGGCATGAGCCTGATCTAGGGCAAGCTGATCGCGCACCCGCACAGCTTTAATTAGTTCAATATTGGGCAAAACAGATCGCAGCTGTTGGCAAAACTCAGGCGATTCATTGCCGTGGAGCTGCACCGCATTTAGTCCAGCGATCGCCACCACTTGCTCAATGTCTGCCGCCGCTGCATCGACAAACACCCCCACGCAATCCACTCGCTGCCCCGTGACTGGGTTTGCAGGTAAAGTATCCACAATCAGCCGAATCTGCTGGGGCGTCACATAGCGAGGCGAAACTGAAACGCAGATAAACCCAAGCGCCGTTGCTCCCAGTTGGGCGATCGCCTGCCCTTGTTCGGGTTTGGTGATACCGCAGATTTTGATCCGAGGGGGAAGCATGGGCAGTAGATAGATCACGGTGAACGGGCAGTAGATTGGAACTACCTTTAAGCGTAGGCTCATGAGCAGACCAACGGCCAAAACTAAGACGGCCAAAACCAAGACAGCCAAACCCTTTGGTTTACTCGCTCAGCTCAATTACATTCCCGTCCGGGTCTTTTACAAATAGGGCTGAGCGGCCCGAAGCGCTGAGCTGCACCTCGTAGCCGTGAACTTGGAGCTGCTGTTTGGCCGCTTGCAAATCTACCACGGCTAGAGCAAGATGGGCATTTCGACCCCACTTGGCGGCCTGAGCAGACGCTTGGGGGGGCATGAAGCCGGGATTGTTGGCAATCAAATGGATTTGTCCGGCTCCCATCTGATACCATGCGCCAGGGAATTGCAAGGCTCGATTTACCTTGGGCAGCCCCAACACGGTGCCGTAAAAGTGCTCTGCCTGTGCTAAGTCAGAAACCACCACGGCAGCATGTAAAAAGTGGGAAATTTGCATGGACATGTTGAGGCGAAAGCCGCCGCCTAGCGGGCAGCGGTTAACTATCGGGCTTGCTGTTTGACGCTAAAATTCGTCATCTGCGAAGCTGTTGCTGGAACCAGCTTCGTTGTCTCGCTTAGAGCCAAGCAGTTCCATCCGATCGACTCGGATGATTGGACTGGTGCGATCGGCTCCAGTGGCACGGTCTTTCCAACTGTCAAACTTCAACGAGCCACTGACGCCGATCAAACTGCCTTTGCGGACATAGTTAGCGGCCACCTCTGCGGTGCGCCCCCACATTTCCAAATTGAACCAATCTGGCTCGTCCCTATTTTTGCTGCGTCGATCCACCGCGATCGCAAACTTGCAGACTACGCTACCCGACTCAAAGTACTTCACTTCCGGATCGCGCCCAGCACGACCGACCAACGTCACTGTGTTTAGACTCATATGCTTCTATATGCAATGG
>CASBQX010000239.1 GCA_949127925.1 Synechococcales cyanobacterium PMM_0002 | reverse complement strand
GGGCTAAGCTATGGGGTTCTGTCTGCCTCGTGGGAGGAAGAGGAGGTAGGCAGCGCTCTGGGGATCACAGAGTTTGGCATCAACTTGAAGCGGATTGCTGGTGCATGGCGATCGCAGGGCAAAAAATCCTAGGTAAAAAATCCTAAAGTAGACCTTAAAAAACTTAGTTGAAATAGAGCTTCAGCCAGGTCAGTTCTACAATAGGCAGGCTGAGCGCTCCGGCGTCGAGCGTTAGTAGGTTCAGGAAATGAAAGTCTGGAAATTGAGTGTCCAGACCTATGCCCCTGGATGTGAGAATCTGGCAATACGTTACTGACATTGAACTAGCAGGGCTTTGACATGATTGTTGTAATGAAGGTGGGCACTCCAGAGAGTGAAATCGATCGCCTCAGTGCCGAATTTAAGGCCAATGGGCTGAGTCCAGAAAAGATTGTGGGTAAGCACAAAACGGTGGTGGGTTTAGTCGGCGATACCGTTGATATGGATGCACTCCAGCTGCAAGACTGGAGTCCGTGGATTGAGCAAGTGCTAAGGGTGGAAAAGCCTTATAAACGGGTGAGTCGAGAGTATCGCCAGGGCGAGCCTAGTGAAGTTGTGGTCTCTACCCCAAATGGACCTGTTACTTTCAGCGCTACTGCCCCGCTCGTAGTGGTTGCGGGGCCTTGTTCGGTAGAAAATGAAGCCATGATCATTGAAACGGCACGCCGGGTCAAGGCAGCAGGAGCCAAGTTTTTGCGGGGTGGGGCATATAAGCCACGGACATCGCCCTACGCCTTCCAAGGCCACGGCGAGAGTGCTTTGGGGCTATTGGCGGCGGCAAAAGCTGCGACTGGTTTGGGCATCATTACCGAAGTAATGGATGCAGCCGATCTAGAAAAAATTTGCGAAGTGACCGATATTGTCCAAATCGGCGCACGCAACATGCACAACTTCTCGCTATTGAAGAAAGTGGGCGCTCAAGATAAGCCGATTTTGCTGAAGCGAGGCATGTCTGCCACGATTGAAGAATGGCTCATGGCAGCAGAATATATTTTGGCAGCAGGGAATTCTAATGTCATTTTGTGTGAGCGCGGCATCCGCACCTTCGACAATCAATATGCCCGCAACACCCTAGATTTGTCAGCGATCCCAGTGCTGCGATCGCTGACTCATCTGCCGATTATGATTGACCCTAGCCACGGTACGGGTAAGTCAGAATATGTACCCGCTATGGCCATGGCGGCGATCGCAGGCGGTACAGACTCGCTGATGATTGAAGTCCACCCTAACCCGTCTAAAGCCCTGTCTGACGGCCCGCAATCATTGACGCCCGATCGCTTTGATCGACTGATGCAAGAACTGGCTGTCATTGGTAAAGCAGTCGGGCGCTGGGAAACTCAGCCCATGCCTGTGCTGGTCTAACCCATCACAACCACATAATCTAGGTTCACATCAGAATCTCTATGGGGAGCGTTTCGAGAAGCGCTCCCTATTCTATTACGAAGCTTCCCTGCCTCGTTTTTGGAACGTCTCTACTCTAGGGGCGGATGATCGGCTGGGGGCTGCATATGATCTACTTGCGCTTCGATGCTTTTGAGAATTTGACTCAGCGCAGGCAGTGCTTCTAGTCGCATAGCGGCGGCTCCCGATTCGGAGCGGGCGCGATCGCGAATTTCGTTGAGCTTAGTTTGCAGCTGTCGAGCAATACCCAAGGCATCCCGCTCTAGAGAACTAAGCTGTTGCTGTTGATAAAATTTCAGTGCGGCACCTCGCAAAATTTGTATGGTTGCTTCTTCTCCCAGTGGAGTTGGAATGAAGCGAAACCGCAGTAGAATCCGCTTGCGCTCGTATAGGCGCTCTGAGTCAATCTGCCTTGATTGGCTTACAGGCACTAGCGACAGGTGGGCTAAAAGTTTTAACTCATTGATAATTGCTTGAAACCGCTGTAAGTCTAGCTGCTCCACAATCGATTTCAACACCCCGTCTTGGCTCCAGAGAATATGTCCATAGTCGGGTTGTCGTTCAAAATAAAGCCGCCCGATTCCCTCGACCAAAACCCTTCCTAGTAACTCTTTGAGAAATTCTGAAGGGGCTAATCTAGCCAGCACTTCCATGGGCTGATTTAGATAATTTAGCTGCACGTTTAGGGGCGGGATCGGAGGCAGCAGCATGACGGGAGCGTCAGAACTCTGAGGCATCTCAGGCGACTGGGACTGTGGGTTTACCTGTCCGGTCTTGGTAGACGATAGCAAACTGGGACTAGCGGGCAGAGGATCAGACTGATGATCTTTAACATCGTTAAAGGGCTTAGCTTCAACGTGCTGGTTTTGCTCTTCGGCCACCTCTAGCAGGAATGCCGCGGTGTCGTCTATTGGCTCTGCTGGCTCTGGGGTGGGTGGATCTAACGGCAGTAAGATCGGTATCTGAGGTGAGGCATTGTCTGGAACCTCGGCGATGGGTAGAGTAGGCCGTTCAGATGATGTGAGGGAATGAGATGGCGCAGGCGGAGACGGCAGGGCTGCTAGGAATCCTTCAGGCAGTTCTATGTTTAGATTCTCAGGACTATCGACAATGTAGGTGGGCTGGGCATTGCGATCGGCCCGCTGCTGGGATCGCGTTTGGACGGTGCTGCGCGTCGATCGCATGCCTTGTGAAGCGCCGGGATTGGCCTGCTGACGGGCTTGACTGCCGCTGTGGTTCAAATAGGCAGAAAGCACCGCCTGCATCGCCTCGGATGAGATTTTATGGGCGACAGGCCGATATTTGTGATATGAAATAATGCGTCGTATGTAGTCCATGGCCGAGGCATCATTTGGATTGACCATGCCCAAAATTAGGCGGTTAGAATCTACGTATAGGGGCAAAACTTGATAGTATAGGCACGCCTCAAAGGGTAAAACGCCGTCAATCAAAATAAAAAGCTGCTGAATATCTAGATATGCAGCCAGATCGTCAGAAAAGTGCGATCGAATGGCCTGGTAAATAGAATCCGGGAATTTAGATTCGGTTTGGTCACCCAGGGGAGACGCCATAGAAACGAACCAACGGGGGATGGTGAAAAAACTAATAGTATAGATGCTTCCCCGGCTAGCTTTATTCCCCTTCACCTGATTCGGCGCGTGAAGATCGAGAGCTAGCGCGTAGGGCATGTGCTGCTAGATAAAGTTTAGTCCATTCCCCGGTGACTTGGCTGACCTTCAGATTCCGCTCGCGGGCGATCGCTTCTGGTGTTTTTTGAGCCTTAATGTCTTCAATTAATTTCTTTTGCTCAAGCGTTAATCCTGCTAAAAAGGTTTGCCAATCTTGGGGGGCTAGTCCTAAATTTTGCTCTAATGAAGCGCCTAACCAGCCAGAAACCAGGTCAGGCTGGCTTTTGACGGCAAATACTCGCAGCGCATGATAGCTAATTTTTTCGCGCAGGCGGTAAACCTGCTTAATCGGTAGATTCAGCGTTGCCGCGATCGCCTCCTGGGATTTGCCTTGCAAGTGCAGCTCTAGCCACTCGGCTGCCAGCGGTTCTACGTCTTCTTTGAGGTAGCTCAGAAACTTCTGTTTCACGTCGTCGCGTAGGGCTTGCTGTTCTTCCCAGGCTTGCTGATGCTGATACTGCATCACGGCCTGATTATCCAATAGGCTCATTGGGTTGTCGCTGTCATCGGGCGCAATTTCATCAGACACTAGGCGAATTAAATCACCTGTTGGCACCTGAGTCATGCCACCGCGCTGCGATCGCCGCAAATAGTTGACAAAGCGATAGACCAGCAGCGGCTGATTGCGAATGGGGCGCAGGCAATATTCTTCTACACTAGCCAGCATCAATGCATTGCGCAGTCGAGGATTGGCGGTACATTCGGCAATCCACCGCATCTGCTGGCGAATGTAGCTATCGCTTTGGATTAATTCCTGAATGACTTCTTGCAGTACGTCCATCACCGTGCGGTGGCGATCGCGGGACAGAGCCACCCAGGTTTTGACCTTGCTGCGAATTAAGAACAAACTGCTGAGCCGCTGCAATAAATTGCGATAGGCCACATCTTGCGCCATCCCCAAATATCGCTGCTCCAGAATTCGGTAGCGATAATCCATTGCCTGTCTCGCCACCGCTAGCTGGGGCGGCAGCAGCTGATCAAATCGATCTAGATCGTCTCCCAGCAGCCAAGCAAGGATGCTCTCATGCGCGGCGGAGGACTGCTGTGAACAGTCTTGGTTTAATCGTATTTGCCAGTTTCGCCGCAGTTCCTCAGCCCTTGACATTGCGTGGGGGTCCTCTCCTCAGTGCCAACTTTCAGTTCGTGGTCAGTTTCGCCGCAGTTCCTCAGCCCTTGACATTGCGTGGGTGGGCTTTGGTGCCAACTTAATCGTTAGCCTTTCAATTTATAGCGCTAGAGCATAAATTGTGAGCGTAGAGTTAGAGATACGTCAACCATCAACACCCGTGTCATCCGTTCCAAAGACCTTAAGATCTGATCCCTAATTTGGCTCTGCTCCCTAATTTGGCTGCTTGTTCCGCCCTAGCTGCCAGTCTCTCCATCTTCAATCGCAGCCACAAGACGCTGTAACGTTTCCGTTAGCTGCCCCAACCGATCTAACGTGGCATCCTGATTCTCGGCGATCGTTTGAACTGCATCACTTAGGGCAAAAATTTGATAGCCTTGTTGCTGCACTTGCTTTGCCAGCGCATCAATGGTTCCAGAGAGTTGTTCTACGGTTTCTGTGGTGGTTAGCACAGCTTCTCCAATCTGCTGCACAATTGATTCTAAAGACGTTGATTGGACGTCCACGCTGCTCTCCAAGCTTTGTTTGCATCTACATATAAAGCGTATGTTTAAGCCTACTGCAAGATGGGCAAAGTCGCTGTTCTGCCTAACTTGGCTTAATTTCAGTTCGCCTAGTCTGGCTGAGCTTGACCTGACGTCTTTTGACCTACTGCTCAGCCGCCAATCCCACAGATACACCAGAGATACAATAGAGTTTAGAGGATGTTTGAGAATTAAGGAATCTTTGAATTGATAGTTAAGCTGTCACCCAATTGTTGGAGCATGCAGCATTAGACATCCATCTACCCGCTCAAAACTCAGAATATTACGGAATCGTTTATGACTATTGCCGCTCCAGCCAAACTTCAATACGAAGCAATTATTGGTTTAGAAACCCACTGCCAACTTAGCACCGAGACCAAAATCTTCTCCAGCAGCTCTACGGCATTTGGGGCGCAGCCCAACACCCATATTGATCCCATCTGCATGGGGATGCCCGGAACGCTGCCTGTGTTGAACCAGAAGGTGCTGGAGTATGCGGTCAAAGCTGGACTGGCGCTGAATTGTCAAATTGCACCATACAGCAAGTTTGACCGTAAGCAGTACTTCTATCCAGATCTGCCGAAGAATTATCAAATCTCGCAGTACGATTTGCCGATTGCCGAACATGGCTGGATTGAGATTGAGCTGGAAGATGAGGCGGGAAACCCTGTGCGCAAGCGGATTGGCGTGACCCGACTGCACATGGAGGAAGATGCGGGGAAGCTGGTACACGGGGGGAGCGATCGCCTCTCGGGTTCTACGTATTCTCTGGTTGATTACAATCGGGCGGGGGTGCCGCTGATCGAAATCGTCTCTGAACCTGACCTGCGGTCGGGGGCTGAAGCTGCCGAATATGCTCGGGAAATGCGGCGAATTGTCCGCTACTTGGGCGTGAGCGATGGCAACATGCAGGAAGGTTCCCTGCGCTGCGACGTCAATATTTCTATTCGCCCCGTAGGCACGGAGAAATTTGGCACCAAGGTTGAAATCAAAAACATGAATTCGTTCAACGCGATTGAGCGCGCCATCAACTACGAAATTGAGCGGCAAACCCAAGCGCTGGCTGTAGGCGAAGCCCTAGTGCAAGAAACGCGCCTGTGGGAAGAAGGCGCACAGCGCACGATCAGCATGCGTAAGAAAGAAGGTTCAAGCGACTACCGCTACTTCCCTGAGCCAGATTTAGGTCCGATTGAGGTGTCGAATGAGCAGCTAGCCGAGTGGCGATCGCAACTTCCTGAATTGCCTGCACAAAAGCGGCACCGCTATGAGCACGACATGGGGCTATCGTCCTATGATGCGCGGGTACTCACAGACGATCGGGCGATCGCTCACTATTTTGAAGCGGCGATCGCAGCAGGCGCACCGGCCAAGCAAGCGGCCAACTGGATTATGGGCGACATCAGCGGCTACTTGAACAACGAGAAAAAGAGTATTACCGATCTGCCTTTGACCCCAGAATCTCTGGCAGAAATGATTGCGCTGATTGAATCCAACACGATCAGTACCAAAATCGGCAAAGACATCTTGCCCGAACTGCTGGTCAACGGTGGCTCTGCCAAGGCACTGGTCGAGCGTCAGGGACTACTCCAAATTTCTGATCCCGCAGTCCTAGATGCGGCGATCGCCACTGTGTTGGCCGCTTATCCAGTAGAGCTAGAAAAATACCGCAGTGGAAGGAAAAATATGCTGGGCTTCTTTGTGGGCCAAGTGATGAAACAAACGGGCGGGCGAGCCGATCCAAAGCTAACTAATCAGCTCTTAACTCAAAAACTAGAGAGTTAACGCAAACTTCACGACATTGCTCAGGGCGAACGGCTAGTCTAGACATGAACCTGGTTTTATTCAGGGGGACTTAAGAGACCTCGGTAAAACCAGGTTTTTTAAAGTGCCAAGTTTTTATCTCCATCACAGATCTATCCGCAAGCGTAAATTTCCTTAAACCTCCTAGAACATAAGTTATTTTGATAAAAAATATAGATTTTATAAAAAATGCGAATCAATCCTGGAGAAAACTTCTTTTGGGGGGTTGCACCCCTCACCCCATGTATGCCACAATATGCTAAGTAGATGCACCCTGATGGTTGGGAGAGTTACCTAAACGTAGCTCTCCCTTTTTTGTCCCTTTGCGACAGGTGGTTAGGATGTTTGGAACATCTGCCTTGACGCCTAAGGATGACTAGGTTCTATAAAATCCTTCGTGGAATTGCCTAACGTTGAGCTATCAATAGTATTTACCTATAGTTAGCTCAGAAGCCATAAGTAATAATAAACCTCCGTTGAGAAAAATCCTTAAAAAGGGGTTGCACCCCTCGTCCTAGTTATGCCATAATATGCTAAGTAGATGCACCCTGATGACTGGGAGAGTTACCTAAACGTAGCTCTCCCTTTTTATGTGGCTGGACTTTAAGCCTGATTTACCCCCGGTAGAGGGCGATCGCCACAATTCCCATAGCTCAATCAATCAACTCCTAACCGTTAGTTCCTACAATAGGGAGAGTTGGTTTAGTCATTGAATCTTTATGTTTGAAGCTCTCTCCGATCGCTTGGAAGGTGCCTGGAAAAAACTCCGGGGGCAAGACAAAATCTCTGAGTCTAATATCCAAGAAGCACTGCGGGAGGTTCGGCGGGCGCTATTGGAGGCAGACGTTAACCTCCAAGTTGTTAAAGATTTTGTGGCGCAGGTGCAAGAAAAAGCCCTCGGTGCCGACGTAGTTTCTGGGGTAAGACCCGACCAGCAGTTCATCAAAATCGTCTACGACGAGCTGCTAGAGGTGATGGGAGACACGAATGTTCCCCTGGCTGAGGCCACGGAGGCTCCTACAGTTGTGCTAATGGCTGGTTTGCAGGGAACGGGTAAAACGACCGCTGCTGCCAAGCTAGCGCTCCATTTGCGCAAGCAAAACCGGAGTACCCTTTTGGTGGCAACAGACGTGTACCGCCCTGCTGCCATTGACCAGCTAATTACCTTGGGTAAGCAGATCGGTGTGCCTGTCTTTGATCTGGGGAGCGACGCTAACCCGGTCGAGATTGCCCGCCAAGGGGTCGAAAAAGCCAAAGCTGATGGCATCAACACGGTGATCATTGACACCGCTGGGCGGCTGCAAATTGACCCGGTGATGATGGCCGAGCTAGCGCAAATCAAGGACACCGTTCAGCCTCACGATGTGTTGCTGGTGGTAGATGCCATGACTGGCCAAGAGGCCGCTAATCTAACCCGCACCTTTCACGACCAAATCGGCATCACAGGAGCCATCCTCACCAAGCTCGATGGCGACACCCGAGGCGGTGCGGCGCTTTCAGTCCGGAGTATTTCGGGTCAGCCCATCAAATTCGTCGGTGTTGGCGAAAAGGTAGAAGCATTACAGCCTTTCTATCCTGATCGGATGGCTTCGCGGATTTTGGGCATGGGCGATGTGCTGAGCTTAGTCGAAAAAGCTCAAGAAGAAGTTGACATGGTGGAAGCCGAAAAGATGCAGGAGAAAATTCTCTCTGCTCAATTTGACTTCAACGACTTTCTCAAGCAAACTCGGTTACTCAAAGCTATGGGTTCTTTGGGCGGCATCATGAAAATGCTGCCGGGGATGAACAAAATTTCGGGTGAGCAGCTAGAGCAGGGCGAAGCGCAGCTAAAGCGAGCAGAGGCCATGATCAATTCCATGACTCTGGAAGAACGCAAAAACCCCGATTTGTTGGCTAGCTCTCCTAGCCGCCGTCGCCGGATTGCCAAAGGGGCTGGCTTTGGTCTAGATGATGTCAGCAAGCTGGTCAGCGATTTTCAGAAAATGCGATCGCTGATGCAGCAAATGGGTAAAGGGCAATTTCCTGGCATGGGTGGGCTACCCGGTATGGGAGATATGTTTGGTGCCCCGGCCATGGGTGGCGGGCGTGATGCTGGTGGGCCAGGCTGGCGGGGCTATCAGGGTGGGGGTGGCCCTCCCGGCAAAAAGAAAAAAAAGGACAAGAAAAAGAAAGGGTTTGGCAGCCTCTAGCTCTACGTTCTACAGCTCACTCCTAGGCGCTCAGAGTTCAACAATCAGTGCCAAGTTTCCGGCTGTTATTATGCCGCGCAACAGTCAAATGAGCATTGCTGTAAATGCTATCATCGTAGATTCAGTGTCGTAAATGTGCTATCACTGGATCTGGTATAAAGCGGTGATCAGAAATCTGCACTTTATTCTTTCAACTTAGTTAGTCCTCACAGGAGCGAGTTTTTCTAGCATGATCAAACTGCGATTGAAGCGGTACGGCAAAAAATTTGAAGCTAGCTACCGGATTGTTGCTATGCAAAGCACAACCCGAAGAGATGGTCGCCCTCTAGAAGAGCTGGGCTTTTATAATCCCAGAAGCGATGAAGTTCGGTTAGATGTTCCGGCGATTATTAAGCGATTGAAGGATGGGGCACAGCCAACCGATACCGTCCGCCGCATCTTGGAAAAGCAAAATGTCTTCGAACAACTCAAAGCCTAATTGCCTGTGACAGATGTAACTCCCCCAGATACCCAGCTTCAGCCCTCCACTCCAAACCCTGCCACACCTGACTATGCGGGTTTGGTGCGGTTTCTGCTGCAACCCTTCCTAGAGATCCCCGATTCCTTGAAGGTAGACTGCGAAGTTCTACCTCGTAAGTCGAGAGTTTTGATTCGAGTTGCGTTTGATGGAGAGGATCGGGGGCGGGTATATGGTCGAGGTGGACGCAACATTCAAGCAATCCGCATGGTGCTGCAAGGCGTGGCACAATCCGTCGGCTATGCTCTGCATCTAGATGTGTTTGGTAGCCAGCCTGCTGGGCAAGAATCTGTGGGATATAGCCCTAGCGATCGCGGGTCTGCTGGGCGCAGTGAGCAACGGCGAGAAGAGTCGTTAGACAGGCCGCCAAGCACACCTAAGCCGCCACCGCGACGCAGGTCTGCTCCCGAATAGAATTTTTCCGTTACATTCGGCATTCCTGTTTTGAAAAGGGTAGGTCGCAGCCTGCCATCGGCAAAATGCTTACAGCTCTAGTCCGGTTTTTAGGTTTTGCATGGGAAAGGTGCTGACAATTCCATTTCCCACTCCCGATAGTGCGATCGCCCTAGCTGGCTATCCGGACGATAATTTGAAGTTGCTTTCCCAACAGACGGGGGCAAAGTTTGTGTTGCGGGGGCAAGAGCTGATGATTTCTGGCACCGATAGCCAGATAGAGTTCTCTGAACAGCTGGTGCGATCGCTTGAACCGCTTTGGAGTAAGGGTCAGAGCATCAACAGCGTCGATATCCTCACGGCTTGCCAAGCCTTAAATACTCAAAGCCAAGATGACCTGCAAGATCTGCAACGAGATGTTTTAGCTCGTACTCGCCGAGGCGAAGAAATTCGCGCTAAGACGTTTCGGCAGCGTCAGTATGTGCAGGCCATCCGCAGTCACGATCTAACCTTTTGCAGCGGTCCTGCCGGAACGGGTAAGACGTTTTTGGCAGCAGTTGTCGGCGTCCAAGCCCTGCTTACTAATCAATACGAACGGCTGATCTTAACCCGTCCGGCGGTTGAAGCCGGAGAAAGGCTAGGCTTTTTGCCGGGAGATCTGCAACAAAAGATCGACCCCTACCTGCGCCCGCTCTACGATGCCCTGCATGAATTGACTGATCCTGAAAAAATCACCAATCTGATGGAACGCGGTGTAATTGAGGTAGCCCCGTTGGCCTATATGCGAGGACGAACGCTCAACAACGCCTTCGTCATTTTAGATGAAGCTCAAAACACTACCCCAGCTCAAATGAAAATGGTGTTAACGCGCTTGGGCTTGCGCTCGAAGATGGTGGTCACGGGTGACACAACCCAAACCGATCTACCCATGAATCAGCAGTCTGGCTTATCGGCGGCCGAAAAAATCTTGCGCCATGTGGAAGGGATTGCCTTCTGCCATTTTTCTAAGTCTGACGTGGTGCGTCACCCGCTGGTGCAGCGGATCGTCGAAGCATACGAAGAGTACGAAAAATAACCCCACGGCGTAAAGCTCAGTTTACTGGGTGGAAAGTTCTGGCTGGAAGCCATGTTCTACTTGGCTTTCAGCCATTTTGCTGGGTGCTGCTGTAGGTCACTTGCTGGTTGACTTGGGGTTTGCCGAACCGCTCCCAGGCATTACCACCCCTTAAAAATAGCTCCATCCAGCGAATTGGTTTGCCTGTGGGGTCGTTCCAGCCCGAACTGCCGGAGGCAAAAGCCAGCGTTCCTTCTGGAACCTTAAAGCTCCCGTCAGAGTAGATGGCGTCACTGACCACACTACCGACTCGAATCACGACTTTCTGTTCTGGCTCTAAGCTGACGTTGTGGGCAGCCAGCGTGGTTTTAATGTTGCCATACCCGTCAACCCAGGCAATGCGATCGCCCGGCACATCTGGAATATATTCTGGTTTCAATTCATCGCCTAGTAGACTCAAATCTCCCTGGGCGATCGCTCCAGCGGCAGGCGGAAACACGTCGCGTGAGCGAAACTGAGAGCCACCGCGAGACACGTTTACAGTTCGCAGCACCGTAGCAGAGTCTTTAATAAACGAGAGTGTATAGCCAGCGTTGACCCCCACGACGACGATGCCATTGGGCAGGAGGGCATAGGTCAACCCCTCTCCTTCATTATTTTGCCGTGCTTCTGGATCATCCCGTCGAGGGGCGCAGTTGTGGTAAATCAGCCGTTGGGGCAACCCCGGGTTTAGCCCCAATTGGGCAATCCAAAACCCAGTTGCTAGGGTGCTAAATGGTGGCACCGACAGCCCATGAATCTGAGCCTGGGGGCAGGCTAGCAACAATCGCTGCGATACTTCTGCAAATGCCGGGTCACCTGTACCGTAGTCTGCAATTAGGGAAACGAACATAAATCTATAATCCTTTAAGTGGCAGCTACATTGGAGGCGTTTGGGGCGCTGCTTCGATGACCTCGGTCAGTTGGATCGTGTCGCGCCGGGGATCGCAGTAGGCAACGTTGACCTCAAGCCGATCGCCCGGTTCAATGGCACGCGTAAACCGCATCGCGATCTCTAATCCCAGATCTTCTAATAGCACTAGCCCTAGCCCTTCATGTTCACGCAACCAGCGCAGCATGAGGGACTGCCAGACTACGGTCGGATGGCGACGCAGATACTCCAGCCCCCAGTATCGGTTCGTTTGACGCTCTACCTGGACGGCTTCGTAGGCTGTGGTGCCAATCACTTGAATTAGCTCCTTCACATCTTCACCTGTAAAAGGCAGTTCTTCGCCTTGCAGGTGCGCTTTGATTTGAAAATGGGATAGCAAATCAGAATAGCGACGGATGGGAGATGTTACCTGAGCGTAGGTGTCTAGCCCCAAACTGGCATGGCGCGATGGAGTGATACCTACTTCACTGCGGGTCATACAACGCCGAATGGCATAATCGCGCGCAAAACCTGCTGGCAGGCGCATTAACTCCTCCGTTGGCGGCAATTCAGGCTGAGGCTGACCGCGAAACGGTAACGGCAAACTGTGTTCCTGCCCATAGCGTCCGGCCACTTCTCCTGCCAAAATCATCATTTCTGCCACTAGCTGCCGGGAGCTAGTGTTTTCTACCACGGATACGGTAACCTCTTCGCCCTGCACTTTGATGGATGATTCAGGCATGTAAATGGTGATAGCCCCTTGGGCGTGGCGCAGCAGCTGGCGTTGATTTGCCCAGTGGGCGATCGCCTCCAACTCTTTCTCGGCCTTAATCCCCAGCTGCAATAGCTCATCTACATCGTCATAGCTCAGCCGATAGGTAGGCTTAATTAATGTAGGATGAATTTCGTAACTTTCTACTTCCCCAGATGGGTTGAGGATGACTCCGAAACTCAGGGCAGGGCAGACCACGCCCTGAAGCAGGCTCATTGGCCCGGTCGCCAGTTCGGGTGGAAACATGGGGATCATCCCCGTTGGCAGGTAAACCGTAGTACAGCGCCGTCGAGCTTCCAAATCTAAACCATCACCAGGAGTGAGCAACCGACCTGGATCTGCAATGTGAATCCAAAGGCGCTGCTGCCCGGTTGCCAGAAACTCAACGCCTAGCCCATCGTCGATTTCTACGGTGCTTTCGTCATCAATGGTGTAGACCTTAAGATGGGTCAAATCCAGTCGATTAGGGCTGGGATCGGGGGGAGGGGAGGTGAGGCAAGTATGAGTCACGTCGAGTACCCGCTGAGAAAACTGGGTAGGAATCTGGCTGCGTCGCAGAAATAAGTTCTCGTGGGGATGCCAAAGCTTGAGGTCTACCAATAGCTGAAAGGCCGCTTGGTGTGACGTTTCTGCTTGTCCTAGTGCCGCTAAAATCTCCAGAGCTGGAGTCCGATGGGTGGCTTCATCACCCAGTGTCGCAAATCGCTCCAACGCATCAATCCAGGGGCGATCGCTGCTGGATAACGTCACCTCCTCTCCCGCCAAAATTTGGCGCAGCCGCTGCACCAATGACTGCCATTCTTGCTGGCGCTGAGCTTCGACCGTCATCTGGTGTTTCAGTTCTTTAACCTGCGACACCGGACGGGGTTCATAGCGATCGCCCTTTTGCTTAAAGTAGAGCCGATCATCCGACAGTAGGCAATGGGCTGCATAGCGCAACGGTGGACTCGCATCCGAAAACAGCAGCATCGCCATCCCCGTTGGGTCTACGGTCTCCCCGTCTTCCACCAGCAGTTCCCAGGCCACCTCCAAGTTAGTCGGTTCTAAGTAGGGCTGAATTTCTTTTACAAAGCTAGAAATATCTGATTGGGTATAGGTTTGACCCGCAACTTCATAGGACACATCGCGGGGATGAAGGGTATGGGGTTGACCCTGCGCATCGACTACCACCCAGTGCTTTTTATCTTTTGGGCGATCAACCACGGCCAAACAGCGCTGACGCTGGCGGTCTGCCGAACCGTCACCGCTTAGCCGAAATTCAACGAGCGATCCTTTCTCCATAAGCGGTACGGGCAGATCCAGGGTGAGTAGATAACTTAAAGCCTTAGACTATGGTAAAACTGGCGACCTCAGACAACCTGTGGACAACCCTATCTTGGTGCCAAGGAAACGCTAAGCGCCATCTGTAAGGGCATCTACCCTTGTGAGTTACCCTTCTTGGTTGATGAAAGGAAGCAACGCCAAAATACGCGCTCGTTTAATCGATTGCGTTAGATTGCGCTGCTGTTTGGCGGTTAAGCCAGTGATGCGACGGGGCAAAATTTTGCCGCGCTCGGTAACAAACTTCCGCAGCAGCTCAACATCTTTGTAGTCAATGGGGTCTTCGGGCTTGATTGGAGAAACGCGGCGACGATAGTAAGTCATGGTAATGGTATGGATTTTGAAGGATTTGGCTGTTTAAGATAAACGCAGTTACACAGCGGTCTACTTAATTTCTTTGTGAACCGTGTGCTTGTTGCAGTGGGTGCAGAACTTTTTCAGTTCTACTCGGTTGGTCGTATTTCGACGATTTTTTGTAGTTGTGTAACGAGACACACCCGCAGATCGTTTGTCTGGATTGGTGCGACACTCAGTACATTCCAGCGTAATAATGACACGAACGCCCTTAGCCATGGTCTTAACTCACTCAAACAATGTGGATTCAATTGCAAACAGATTCAACTGCAGACGGCAAATCTGACAAAGACTAATGAACACAAACCTCTATCTTTTCACACGACGTTGAGCATAGGCAACTATTTTTTTTAACTTGATATCTAGCGAATAGCCTAGACGACTCTGAACCACATAGGTTCCGGCGATTTGGTCATGAAATGCCTGCCCCGAATTAGGAGTGGCACAGGCGACCCCACAATCTAACCCTAGCGGAATAAATAATAGCAAAGCCCATGCTGCTGTTGGCCCAAAATTCATTACGCCTAAAAAAGCCAGTGCGGCTTCTAGGGCAATCAATCCCTCACGCTTCGTAAGAGCCATTAACTCTGGCGTTTTGCTCCGTCGTCCGTCTACCACCTGCATGTTGAGTGCCCAACGTCCTAGGCTTTGTCCCCGGTTTTTAGAGACCACTACCACTCGCATCAGCAGCCAGCCCACGATAAATAGACTGGCCTGAGCCGCTGCACTCGTGCTCAACAAAGCACTAATCAGCCCCACGACCACAAAATCGACGCCCAAAGCTGCTCCCCGCTTCCATAAAGGAACGTTGGCAGACTCGGTAGAGGCTAATCGACGACGCATAGGGGCTGAAAAAGTTGGCTGGGTGCAAAGACTGACTTCATAATATTAGCGCTGCCTGAAGATTTGCCAGGATTCTATAGCTTAGTGTTTTCCTCCCAGACTTAGCTGCCAATTCTTGCATCCCTACCCCTAATTTTCTTCTTCAAATATGCTCATAGTCAAACATGCTGAAGAACTCATTCTTAGTCTAGTGCAGCCCCTCAGCTCTTTGCGGGATGTGGAAATGGTTGATTTGCCAACAGCAACGGGTCGAATTTTGGCTCATGCGGTTACCAGTACGCTGGACTTCCCCCATTGGGACAATTCCGCCATGGATGGATATGCTGTGCGCTTTACAGATGTCCAGGCATGTAGTGTGGAGCATCCGACGGTTCTAGAAGTGGTAGAAGAAATTCCAGCCGGCTGTTTACCTCAGAAGGTTATTGAATCGGGTCAAGCCGCTCGCATTTTGACGGGTTCAATGATGCCTGAGGGGGCAGATACGGTGGTGATGCAGGAAGAAGTGCAGCGGGATGGCACCAGAGTTTTAGTTCGGCATGTTCCTAAACCACAGGCGTTTGTGCGGCATCGGGCTAGTTTTTACCAGGCAGGAGAAATATTGTTGCCAGCGGGCTTGAGGCTAACGGCTCCAGCGATCGCCGTTTTAGCGGCTGCTCAGTGTATTCACGTTTGGGTCTATCGACGACCTCGGGTCGCGATTCTCTCGACCGGAAATGAACTGGTGCCGCCCGATCGGCCTCTACAGCCCGGTCAAATTGTCGATTCTAATCAGTATGCGCTAGCGGCTTTGGTGCAGCAAGCTGGAGCTGAGGCAGTCTGTTTGGGTGTAGTGCCCGACCAGCCAGATGCGCTACAAGATGTAATTAATCAGGCGATCGCCACGTCTGATTTAGTGATTTCCTCGGGTGGCGTATCGGTTGGAGACTATGACTATGTCGATCGCACCTTGGCAGATTTGGGTGCTGAAGTTCACATCAGAGCAGTTGCCATAAAGCCAGGAAAACCACTAACTGTAGCTAGCTTTAGCGGCTATAAAACCCGGTTCAGTGATCCCCCAACTCCAGAATCAAGCGCCGATCTAGGATCAGAACCCTACCGCGCTGTCCTCTATTTCGGGTTGCCGGGTAATCCTGTTTCTGCCTTGGTCACCTTCTGGCGATTTGTGTTGCCGGCACTGCGAAAACTAGCGGGTCAGCCGAAAGAATGGGAACCCGAGTTTATCTTGGGGCGATCGCGTCATGCTCTGACGTCTGATGGCAAGCGCGAGACCTATCTGTGGGGGCAGTCCATACTGGTGCAGGGCGAATATGAGTTTTCGTTATCGACGGGCAGCCACAGTTCTGGGAATCTCATCAATCTGGCTCAAACGAACAGCTTGGCGGTGATTCCGGTCGGCCAAACGCAGATCGCGGCGGGC
>CASBQX010000238.1 GCA_949127925.1 Synechococcales cyanobacterium PMM_0002 | reverse complement strand
GCACCTTTGAGGACATGGCAGTGCCATGTCCCTACCCAGGGAATTGCATATTAGTAAATTTATGATCCTAAGCGTGGGTTACGCTGACGCTAACAGCACCCTACAAGCTCATCCTTCCTCCTTCATCCTTCATCCCTTCCATGCCCTCCCCCACTGCCACCCTGCTAATTTCCTGCCCCGACCAGCCAGGACTGGTGGCAAAAATGGCGAGCTTTATCTATGCCAATGGCGGCAATATTATTCACGCCGATCAGCATACCGACTTTTCGGCGGGGCTATTTTTGATGCGGCTAGAGTGGCAGCTAGAGGGGTTTAACTTGCCCAAAGACGTGATTGCCCCAGCTTTTAGGGCGATCGCCCAACCGCTCAACGCCAAATGGGAGCTGCACTTTTCCGACGATATCCCCCGGCTTGCCATCTGGGTGAGCAAACAAGATCACTGCTTATTTGATCTAATTTGGCGGCAGCGCGCCGGGGAATTTGCCGCCGACATCTCCCTAATTCTCAGCAATCATCCCAACCTAGAGCACACTGCCCATCAGTTCGGCATCGACTACCATCACATCCCCATCACCGCCGACACCAAAGCCCAGCAAGAAGCCATCCAAATCAAGCTCTTGCACGACTACCGCATCGACCTAGTCGTGCTAGCAAAATACATGCAGATGCTCAGCGCCGACTTCATCGCCCAATTTCCCCACATCATCAACATTCACCACTCCTTCCTCCCCGCCTTCGCCGGAGCCAATCCCTACCAGCGCGCCTTCGAACGGGGTGTTAAAATCATCGGGGCAACTGCACACTACGTCACCCAAGACCTCGACGAAGGCCCAATCATCGAACAGGACGTCGTTCGCGTCAGCCACCGCGACCAAGTTAACGACCTGATCCGCAAAGGCAAAGACCTAGAACGTGTCGTCCTCGCCCGCGCCGTCCGTCACCATCTGCAAAACCGCGTCCTAGTCTACGGCAACCGCACCGTCGTCTTCGCCTAAAGCCGATCTTTATTCCTCATCCTTCATCCCTCATCCTTCCCCTATGCCTCTCCGCGTCTGCATCATCCTGGGAACTCGACCCGAAGCCATCAAGCTAGCTCCTGTGATTCAACAGTTTCGGGCAAATCCTAAATTTGACACCCAGGTGGTGTTAACTGGGCAGCATCGCGAAATGGTCGATCAGGTGATGCAGTTGTTTGAATTGCAGGCCGATCGCGACTTGGCAATTATGCAACCCAAGCAAACCCTGACCGACATTACCTGTCGCAGTTTGCGCGGGCTAGAAGATCTGTTTCGAGATATGCAGCCGCAGTTGGTGATTGTGCAGGGAGATACAACCACTGCCCTGTCCGCCGCGATCGCCGCCTTTTATCATCAGATCCCCGTGGGGCACGTTGAAGCCGGACTGCGTACCAACGACCTGTTTAATCCATTTCCCGAAGAGGCTAACCGCCGCCTGATTTCCCAAATTGCCCAGCTCAACTTTGCCCCCACCGAGCTATCGGTCGAGCATCTGAAGCGCTCTGGGATTGTGGGAGAAATCCATCAGACGGGCAATACTGTAATTGACGCACTGCTGGCCGTGGCGGCTCGGCATCCTGCCTGCCCAATTCCGCAGCTCGACTGGGATCGGTATCGGGTGCTGCTGGCCACGGTGCATCGTCGCGAGAATTGGGGCGCACCGCTGAACGATATTGCCAAGGGCTTTTTGGCTGTGTTAGAACAAGTGCCCGATGCGGCATTGCTGCTACCCCTGCACCGCAACCCAACCGTGCGAGAACCGCTGACGGCACTGCTGGGATCACACCCGAGAGTATTTTTGACGGAACCGTTAGACTATGCCGAGCTGGTGGGGGCGATTCAGCGCTGCTACCTGCTGCTAACCGATTCGGGCGGGCTGCAAGAAGAAGCGCCGAGTTTGGGGAAACCGGTGCTGGTGCTGCGAGAGACGACCGAGCGACCCGAAGCGATCGCCGCCGGAACCGCCAAACTCGTGGGCACTTCGCCGCAAACCATTATCGATGCGGCCACTGAGCTATTGGGCGATCGCCTTGCCTACGCCGCGATGGCAACAGCAGCAAACCCATTTGGCGATGGTCATGCCGCCGCCCGAATTGAGCAGATTGTAGAACAGTACTTTCAACTCAACTAAAATTCAATGTGAGTTTCACAGTGAAATTCAATGTGAGGGATTGCATCTATAACAACCTGCTTAAGCACAAATGGTTTTATTCTTCAGGCGGCAATTCTGGTCGGGGTTGACTGGGTTGGTTTAACAAAGCTTTCTTAGATTCTTTGAGTGCTCTCCACAGCTGCCGAACTTGGGCATACGCTTCCTCAGGAGTGACCTTCCCACCCGTCTCAAGATTACAGATAATGCCAATGCGGTTGGCAAATTCTTGAAGGTTGGCATTGAAGGCCAAGTTCTCTGGCGTAAATTCGCCATAGTACCGACTAGTCGGATTCATAATCCGATCGATATCGTCTGAATTCTGTGCCAAGGTGTTATTCCTCCAGATGCAAAAGGCAACGTTCCAAGCGCAATGTCACAAAGAAGCGAGCTATTAAACTATAGCAACGTACCGAGAAACTCTAAGTATTATGCTTGCTGTACCGCCGGAACCCCAAACTGTGCGCTCTTCTCAGGCTGATTTGCCAGGGGTTTCGGTGGTGATTCCGATCTACAACGGCGAGCAAGATTTACCCAATTTGTTGCAGAGCTTGCGGGCACAGACTTACCCATCAGATCGAGTGGAATATTGGCTAGTCGATAACCGCAGTGGCGATCGCACCCCTACGTTACTGCAAGCGGCGGCAGCTCAAGCCGCCCAGGATGGCTTCCCGCTGTATTACCGCAGTCAAGCTCAAATTCAGAGTTCCTATGCCGCTCGCAATGTGGGCATCCGAGCCGCCACTCACAATATTTTGGCCTTCACCGATGCCGACTGCCGCCCCCAACCGGGCTGGCTGGCCGCACTGATGCAGCCGTTTAGCCAACCTGATATCGGCATCGTGGCGGGCGCAGTGCAGGGTTTACCCGGTTCCAGCATTCTGGAACAATACGCGATGCGTCGCCAAACCCTCTCGCAAACCCATACGTTGAACCATCCTGTCTGCCCCTACGGCCAAACGGCTAATCTGGCGCTGCGTCGAGCGGCATTGCAGCAAAGCGGTCTGTTTCGTCCGTACCTCACCACTGGCGGAGATGCTGATCTATGCTGGCGAATTTTGCACCAGGGGCGGTGGCAGATTCAGCTAGCCGAGGCGGCGATTGTGCAGCACCGTCATCGGGTTAGCCTATCGGAGCTGCGCGCCCAATGGCAACGATATGGGCGCGCCAATCGCTATCTGCATCAGCTTCACGGCGTTCCCCTCACTCCAGAACTTACGGGGATTGATTATGGGCGTCGCAGCGGTCGCTGGCTACTAAAGGAGGTGGCGATCGCGTTCCCCCAAATCTTGGCAGGGCAGGGATCACTCGCTACTCTGCTAGATACGCCGCTCGATTTATTCTGCACCCAGGCTCGATCCCAAGGGCAACGTCGAGCTAGCTTGCCCCCCATGGCTCAAAGCATCGAGTGGCTGGAGAGTGATGGGTCGCAGGATGACGGTTGATCCATTCTTTTGTAGGGGCGAACGGCCGTTCGCCATTCTTCTGTAGGGACGAACGGCCGTTCGCCCCTACCAGCAATCAAATTCCCGATTTTATTAAATCCATAATCCTTAGTCAAATTGTGATGAATCTCTGCCATTGGGCACGCTAATCGTTAAGAGTCATAGGATAAGCTTAGCTGAAACCATGGATCTGAGCCGTTGGATGGTCTATATTAGCGATCGCAACCTTCAGTCAGCTGCACGGGTCAAATGCACAGATCGGCTGCACAATTTCAAGGATTCTCGACTACTGCCCTAACCGTGCCTCAAGGAATCCCAGTGAACGTGTTTGAGCAGTCCCCCCTCGATCCACCCGTAAATGTTCCGCTAATATCTCGTTGCTCGGCCTCCGGCATCAGGCAATTTTCAGCAGGTGCAGCAGTTCTGTGGCGAGCCAACCGATGGTACAAGGGGCTAGTGGCTGGATTGGTCTTAGGCTGCGGGGTAGCGCTGCCAGCAACGGGTGCAGAACAGCTATCAGTCAAGCTAGGCCCCCTGCGGCAGTCGGTGATGATTTCTGACTTGCAGTATTTTGCCCTCACGGGAGAAGTCATTGGATCGCTGCGGCCCTACGCGCTGCTGTTGAATGAACAGACTCGGCAAACCTTAGATAGCCGGATTCCGCTAGATCCGGCGGTGGGCGATCAGCTAGTTGGTGATGTGCTGAACTCATCAGCGGGCGATCGCCTCCTAACGGCACTCCAGACCGTAATCCCCAACAGCAATCGGGTCTTACTGCACCAAGCCCTAACCAATGCAGCCACCCACGCCAACGGATTAAGCCTGATTGGGTTTTTGCAAGAGCTGCAAATCAAAGACGTCGTGTTAGACCTCTCGGCTGCATGGTCGCTGACCTCCCAACTGAATTTGCCCTATTGGCAAAGCCAAGCGCTCGGCTCTGTACTAGAACGAGAATTAACGGTTCCTACGCCAAAACCGCTGCAATCTACGCTTGATCCCACCGAGAACGGCAGGCAATGGGTGCGGCAGCAGACGCTGGTATTTCGCGACTACCAACGCGATCGCACCATTCCGGTAGACCTGTATTGGAGTCGGCGCACCCAAGGGCCACTGGTTGTAATTTCTCACGGCTTTGGCGCAGATCGCCGATTTTTAGGCTATTTGGCCTATCACCTAGCCACCCACGGGTTTACGGTGGCCGCACTAGAACACCCGGCCAGTAATGTGGCCTGGTTGACGGCCATCACCAGCGGACAGTTAGGCCGTCGCCACAAGACCAATATTTTACCTGCCACTGAATTCATTGACCGACCAGGCGATGTCAGCTTTTTGCTGAGCGAATTAGACCGGATGAACCTCAACTCCACCATTCTGCGGGGTAAGTTAAATACGCAGAAAGTGGTCGTCATTGGACACTCGCTCGGCGGCTACACCGCACTGGCACTGGCAGGTGCAGAGCTAGACCTAAAACAATTGCGACAGTTTTGTAACCGCCCTGATTTGGTGGGGCTATCGGCCGCAGACTGGTTGCAGTGTACCGCCGCCGACCTGCCCGATCAGCTACCCGATTTGCGCGATCGCCGCGTGGCTGAAGTCATTGCCCTCAACCCAGTGATTGGGCAGTTATTTGACCCAAAAAGCTTAGCGGCCATCCGCATTCCCACCATGATTATGTCTGGCACTGGCGATGCTGTGACCCCAGCGGTGAGCCAACAGCTGCTGCCCTTCACCCAATTGCACTCGGGCACCAAATTTTTGCTCACAGCGATCGGCGGTAGCCATCTCAGCGTCGGCGACCCCAACAACCTCAACGAAGCCCTGATCGACAACTTGTTTATGCGAGAGCGGCGCGGTGAAGATACCGAATCTCTGCGGCGGCTGCTCAAAGGGGTCACCCTATCGTTTGTGAAACAACTCACGCCTGATGCCAAACCCTACCAAGCGTTTTTGACCTCAGCCTATGCCCAATCCTTCTCCACTCCGGGGCTAGAGCTACGGCTCAACTCAGAGCTATCGGCCAATCTTTCTAATTGGCTACAGATGGCAGCATTGCCGATGGAGCAAATCACCTCTACAGCCCGCACTGCCACAACCCAAGCCGCACCCCAAGCCGCACCCCGTCAACCGTCCAGCCAGGGGCTAACATTTCTGGTGGCCGGGTTACCGCTGGTGATGTTTATTTTGCCCGGTAGTTTGCTCTTCTATCCCAGCCGCCTGTTCCGGCCCAATCTGCGAAATTTGGAGCAGCGCCAAAAGTGAGCCGTGCAGCCACTAATTGCACTCACTAAAAGCATCGCTAGCTGATCCAGAGCCGCTCTGGAATTGTGTGAAAATAAATATACCCGCTTCAACACTACAAAATTCTGGAATTCGGTAAAGCGCGATCGCCTCTGTGTATCTACAGTCAAATCCATTCTTGATCTTCGGGTTAGCAATTTGAGAGAGCTACACCCGGAGCCTAAACGTTAATAAAATCGCACCCGTTGAGATTAGGGGTCTGCCGTATGAATTTGCCGCAAGTGATATCGGGTCAGCCATCTTACCTTCTATGGCTGGTAGCAGGGATGTTTTGTTTATTTCTAAATTTATTGGTGTTTGAACCCACCATTGCCGCCCTAGGGATCGCTGCCATTATTACAGCGATCGCCGCCTTGAGCATCAACAGCTTTGGGATTCAACTGTTAATTTGGAGCATTCTATCAGTCGCGTTGGCGGTGATCTTGCGCGGCATGGTGCCTCGCGAATCACACGATCTCGATCCTCCTACAGAAGCCGAGGTTTCGGTAGGCATCCCTCGCGGTGGTATGGGTGAAGTGGCCTACGAAGGCACGCTCTGGAGCGCCCGCTGTCAGGTATCGGATGTGGCGATCGCGGCTGGGCAGACGGTTTGCGTTGTAGGCCGCCAAGACAACACCTTGCTCGTGATGCCGACTCCCTATGCTGGCAGCAATGCTGTCAATCGCACCGCCTAGAATCATCGCCGCATGAGCATTGTGTGAGGTGGTGACACCACCTCACACAATGCTGTGGAGCATCACAAAAAGAATTAAGGCAAAAAGCTAGATTTCCGGCACGTTACTATCGGTTCAAGATAGATTAGAAGCACGTAGACATTCTGTTTATAGACATCCTGTTTGATGATTCGGAGATTTCCAATATGGAAGCCATCGTTGCCGCTCTTGCTCTGGTTATTATTGGCTACACTGTTGGCTCTGTCAAAATTATCAACCAAGGAACAGAGGCGCTGGTTGAACGACTCGGCAAATATCATCGCAAGCTGATACCGGGGCTAAATTTTGTTGTGCCGCTGCTAGATAATGTTGTGCTCGAAGAATCTACCCGTGAGCGGGTACTCGACACGGCTAAACAAAAAGCGATTACGGGCGACAATGTCTCGGTGGATGTAGACGCCGTGATGTACTGGCGGATTTTGCAATTAGAGCGTACTTTTTATTCGGTAGAAAATATTGAAGAGGCGTTAGAGAATCTAGTTACCACCACCCTGCGCTCCGAAATTGGGCGGATGAAGCTAGCGCAGACGTTTTCGTCTAGAAACGAAATCAACCAAGCCTTGCTGCATCAGTTGGATGAAGCCACCGCCACCTGGGGCGTTAAGGTCACACGGGTGGAGGTGCAAAGCATCGAACCCGCTGTCGAAGTCTTGAAGGCAATGGAGCTAGAGCGAGCCGCAGAGAGTAAGAAGAAAGCGGCAATTTCTGAGGCGCAAGGGAAGAAAGAAGCGGCAATTGAAGAAGCCCAGGGCAAAAAGCAAGCCGCAATTGAAGAGGCAGAAGCCGCCGTTGAATCCATGAAAATGATCGCCGAAGCGCTGCAATCGCAGCCCAATAGCCGAGAAATCTTGAAATATTTGGTGGCTCAGCGCTATGTAGACGCGAACTATCGCCTAGGAAACAGCACCAATTCTAAGGTCGTATTTATGGACCCTAAAGCGCTGACTGAAGCTCTAGGCGAACTGATGGGGCCAGGTGACGGCGATCAAGGCGTGCTCAGCAGCAACAAAGGCAACGGCAGTAGCCATCACGATGCCCCACGGGATCGGGACAGCTAGTTGCCCTGATTAGAGAGAGCGATCGCTCTCTCTAATCAGGGCATCTGCCACTCGGCACACATCATACATTTCGGGGACGTCATGCACGCGCAGCAGATCGGCTCCGTTAGCGATCGCCGCGTAGCAGGCCGCCGCCGTGCCCCAAACCCGTTGCGTCGGATCTGGCTGGCTTAACAGATGGCCGATAAAGCTTTTGCGCGAGACCCCCACTAAAATTGGACAGCCCAAGGATTTGAGCCGAGGCAGCTGCCGCAAAATTTCTAAGCTTTGCGTATAGGTCTTGGCAAACCCGATGCCGGGATCAATTGCAATCTGCGCCTGGGGAATTTGGCTGGCGATCGCTGCCTCTACGCGTCGTGCCAAAAAATCGTAGATGTCTCCCATGAGATCCCCATACTGCGTCAGCTGCTGCATCGTTTTGGGCGTCCCCCGCGAATGCATAAGTACAATGGGCACTCCCAACTCGGCCACCGTAGACAGCATGGCTGGGTCAACCGTCGCCCCCGAAATGTCGTTGACCAGATTGGCACCGGCCTCAATGGCCGCTCGGGCTATAGCCGCCTTAGTCGTATCCACCGAGATGGGCACGGTCATTGGAGCGCAGACATCAGAACCGGCTCGAATTGCGCGAATAATCGGCACCACCCGGCTCAGTTCCTCCGGCAGCGATACTGCTGTTGCTTGAGGCCGAGTTGATTCACCACCCACATCCAATACATCTGCCCCACCGCGCACCATTGCTTGAGCCTGGGCGATCGCCGCCTCAATGGTGGTAAACCGCCCCCCATCACTAAAGCTATCCGGCGTTACGTTCAATACCCCCATCAGGTAAGTTCGCTGTCCCCAGATCCACCCCGCTCCATCGGCAAACTGCCACATACCTGACGATCTCATTGCATTTACATAGATTTGAAGTACAAAAATTAATGTGTTTTCCAGCTTGGGATACACAAAATTATTTGAAAGAATTGTAAGGCTATCTAAATTTACCGAACAGGGCACCATTACTCTCAGCGTGAATTCCGTACTCCATGGCGCGGCCAGCTTCGACCCCATCGACACATTCACCCCTAGCGCCGACGCCCTCACACCTTGGATCACCTTCACCGTCTCAGATACGGGCATCGGCATGAGCCTAGAGCAATTAGAAACGGTGTTTCAGGCATTTACCCAAGCCGATCCATCCACCACCCGCAAATATGGTGGCACCGGGCTGGGGCTGGCATTAGCCGTCGCTTTTGCCAAATGATG
>CASBQX010000237.1 GCA_949127925.1 Synechococcales cyanobacterium PMM_0002 | reverse complement strand
CCATTGTGCATCGCGCTCAACAGGCTGTTGCCGCCCACGGCATTTTGGCCGACCAACTGGTGATGTGTGTGCAAGAAATTTTGCCGGAATGGGGCGAGGATGATTTGCATGTGCTGGCTCGTCCTTTTGCCTATGCCATGCGCAGTGGAGCCGAAACAGAATTATTAGACGGGGCGCTTCAGTCGGTACGATGTGAAGAGTGGTCAGAGCTATCGAGCATTGAACAGGCGCGGCTGAGTTTGGCGATCGCCCGTTACGCGATCGCCCAGTTATCCAAGCCGGACTGAATGGGACGAGGGTTCTGAGAGGATGCGACCACTGTGATGATTTCTTGGAAAGTGATGGTTACCTGGAAAGTGATGGTTACTAGGCAAGTCATGTTTTCTGAGAAAACCGGGTGGCGAAGTTGTACTCTCGATTGGGCGACAGTGCCCGAGCTTTGAGGATGGCAGCCGCGAGGAAGGCATAGGAAAGGCTGCCAATGGCCGCTAGGGCAAACAGGTTAACAATGCCAAAAATATTCCAGAGCGTGTGCAGTAGCGACGCTGTGAGGTAGCCCACGCCTAAAATTTGCCAGCGTTTTTGGGGTTTCAGCACGCTTAGCCCAATGAAGTAACCTAGGTAGCCGCTGTAGGCCAAATGGCCAGCGATTGAGCCAAGCACTCGGGCAATCAATATTTGCAGCCCCGACAGCTGACTCAAGTCTTGGCTGACTTGAACGTTCATCTGTTGAACTACTTCTGGCACATATTGCCCTAACGTTTCTAGTAGGGTGAAGCCGACCGCCGAAGAGGTGCCAAGTAAGATGCCATCCAGTGGTTCCCAGACGCCAATCCGCTCCCGCCAAGGCGATCGCAGCTGTGATCCTATCGCCAACGCCAGCAAAATGGGCAGCGCTTTCAGCAGCTCTTCCATTAGCCCTGCGCCAAAAAACATTTGCACAGCCAGCGTCAGCAGATTTCCGCTAAAGGGACTGGGCACCTCACCGGGCAAAATCTTCTGGAATACTAATAAAAACACACTCAAGATGGGGCTAAGCAGCACCAGTGCTGTCATGGCCGCAGACCCCACCAATAGCCACCAAGGTTTGGGCTTGCCGCAAAGTTGGTAGACAAAATAATTGGCCGCCAGTGCCAGGTAAATTGCCAGCGCTGTGTTGAACAAAGGCGGATTGCCCACTGACACAAACATCAGCACGACAAATGAGACAGTCACCATCCCTGGCACTAGATAGGCTTTGTGCGCCAAATCTTGCCCTGTCGATAAAATTGGGAACAGCTGGCTAGCCGTGACGCGATCGCGGGTGGGCAGTAAGCCTGATTCCAATTCGTCATCGTCTCGCAATGCTTGCGTCAGCGGTTCAGTGGGGCTGTGCTGGCCAGACGTCGCTCTAGCCGACTGGAGTTCAAACACATAGTGAGGACCCTTTTGCCCCAACGCAATGCGATCGCCCTGGCGCAAAACCTGCGTTCCCTGCAATCGTCTGCCGTTGAGGAACGTGCCGTTGGTACTGTCTAGATCGCACAGCTGCCAGCCCAGTCGATTGGCGGTTGGAAAAATTTTGGCGTGATAGCGCGATACGCCGCTAAAGGTATGGGAATCGACAATGACCTGGCATTCTGGGTCTCGCCCCAGCAATACTTCCCGCGCCAGCGGCAGAGAATATACAACGCCCGAATTGGGCGCACCCTCTAGGGCATACTGTCGCAGAAAGGCCGTTTGGGGCGATAATTCGGTCACGTTAGGTATTATGCATGGGCTGGCTTATTGATTTGCCTTGGCATCTTGAATCGCGGCATAAAACAGCACCCCGGTGAGGGGAGTGGTGAGTGCCAGAATGATTCCTGTCACAACACTGCCCAGTTGGGGGGTGCCAGAAGACAATTCGAAGATAGACCCGATGGCGGCGATCGCGGCAACGCACGATCCGGCCAGATAAATTCCGCTTTTTGGCGTCACGGCTGAAGCATCCTGAATAGGGGCGAGGAGTGAAGCGGGTAAGATTTGGGGCGGCAAGAGAGCTATGATGCGACGGGCTTAACCGCCTGTAGCGAAAATCCGTGCTTGCCCAGTTCTTGGTTGAGCGCTAGGGCGTTGTCTACCCGATCGACAAACAGCACGCCATTAAGGTGATCCATCTCGTGTTGAATCACGCGGGCCAATAGGTCGGTGGCCACTAGTTTTTGCGGACGTCCCATTTCATCTTTATAAGACACTTCAATTTCAGTGGGGCGCGACACATCTAAAAACACGCCGGGAATGCTGAGACAGCCTTCTTGAATCACACAAAGGCTGTGACTCTGACGGGAAATCACTGGATTAACCAGAATTAATGCGGGCGTAGTGGCATCATCCAGGTTGCAATCTACCACGAGCAGCTGCTTGTGAACGCCTACCTGCGGAGCGGCCAGCCCAATCCCATCTTCGCTATACATGGTCTGCAACATTTGCCGCGCCAGTTGCCGAATTTCGTCATCAATTTTGGTGATCCGCTTGGCGGGTTGACGTAAGACGCGATCGCCCAAGTAATGCAATTCCAAGGGCGGCTTTGCTAATTTTTTCTTTTCAACTAAAACTTGGGAGGTCATGAGGATATGGCTGAGGGCAGCTAGACGCTAATTTTTTCTACTATTCCCATCTTAGTGAATCATACTTACACCTGTTTAGAAGAAGTATTTCACTCGGTAAAGAGAAATTTCTCTAGAGACAACTTTTAACCTACTTTATGTTCCATCTGACGTTAGATTGATGTACTCCCTGTATGCCAGTTCGCGGTAGCATAGGCGACTAGATTTCCTGGAGCTAGTTCTGATGAGTAAATCTGCTTACCGTGCGTAGTGCAGGCTTCCAGCCTGCGCGGGCAAGATACCCGCACTACGGTAGCTAAACTTGCGCCGTCTTCTACTAGATTCCTGGCATATTGATTGGGATCTGCTGACTTTAGACATCTGGAATCCTGCACCTAAGATTGACCGTGTCCCCCCTACTCCTCAGCTTTATCTGCTTCTCATTTCCCATCTCTCATTTCCCGTTTCCCATCCCCCATTTTCTACCTCTCTACCCATGCTCGGATTTTTGACCAAATCAGACTACTTATTACGCGAAACCCTGCTTGGCCTCAAGCGAGGCGGCTGGATGAATTGGGCCGCTGTGAGTACAGTGACCGTGCTGCT
>CASBQX010000236.1 GCA_949127925.1 Synechococcales cyanobacterium PMM_0002 | reverse complement strand
CTCGTCAATTGGTGTCTTTTCACGGTTGAAAGGTTTGAAGATTGCTCACAAGAGATACGGCGCTTAAAGGTCAGTCGCTGAATTAAGAATCCCCGTGCGTTCACGCCGGGGAGTGTCAAAGCGAGCAACCAAAAAGTCGCTCGGAGCGTCATGCATTAGCTCGCCATAGTCATCATATTGTTTGAATTGAGCATCGGCTCCTACCACAATTTTGCCGTCAGTCTGGAGCACGGCACCGCCAACGTAGTATCTCCAATAATTGCCCACGGCATCGTTCGTCACAATGCCGTCTGAGCTAAAGCTGGAGTCCAGCGTTCCATCCATGTTGTAGCGTACCAATCCAATCGTGCTGTACATGTCACCAAAGTCAGCCAGATTAGTAGTGCCTACTGCAACTAACTTGCCGTTCGGTTGCAACAAGAGGGTATCCAGCAAATGTCCATCTAATTGACTAGGCGGTGAGGTGTTGGTAACGACGACTCCATCCCCGCTAAAACTGTGGTCTAAACTGCCATTGCTGTTATAGCGCGCTAGGGCAAAGAAGTCGGCTGGGTAGGGAACAAACGTATTGCCCGCGACGACTAGTTTTCCATCAGTCTGAAGCACAACACTGAGAGCAACATCGGTACCGGTATAGTTTGTAGAAATGTCGAGGGTGGCTACGCCATCCGCATCAAAGGTTGTATCTAGACTGCCATTTGAGTTGTAGCGTAATACGGCAAAGCTAGCCGTACTGCTTTCACTATCAGTTTGCCCCACCACCACCAGTTTGCCATTGGGCTGAATGAGTAAACTGTTTGCTTCATTAAAGGTGGCGGGATTTATACTGGATAACAGATTCGTGAGAACAACGCCACTAGTGCCAAAGGTCAGATCTAGTGCACCAGATTGAGCACTTTGCAAAATAGATGCTTGAGACATGATGTCATCTTCCTTAACTTATAGGGGGATATAAAATACAGTGCGACCGAGCTAATCAACAGCTCAGTTCAAATCAGGTAAATAAACGGGTTTGGGCATAGTAAAACCATGCTCCGAGTGATCTAAGCAATTAAGCAATTATCCAGTCGCACTTAGCTGGTTGCAGAAAACGAATGAGGAGCGATCGCCAAACCTAGCTGAAGGCTCTCAATTTAAAGATCTAGAAGCTTTTTCAAAACAGGAAATAATAGAAGAGCGGCACCGTCTTCACGGGGTCAGTGTTCTATGGGGAGAAGTATCGGTAACGACCGTAGGTCAAATGGCGTAATTAAAGGCCATCCATCGAAGCTTCATGAAGTTTAGTCTGTTACTTTGGATACTTTTTCTGTTCAGTTTATTGCTCCGCCAGCGGGGATGACGTAAAAACACAAGAAATTTAAACTACTCAAGGGGCGATCGCCAATTCAGCGGCTCGGCGGCGGGGAATCTCTTGGGTCAAAAAGTCGTAGGCCATGATGGTATTGGGGAAAATTGATCGGGCTTCCTTGAGCAAGTCGTCTAAGGCGATCGCGTTGCCCGGTGCATAGCGCGGACTAAAGTGGGTCATAATCAATTGCTTGACTCCTGCCCCCAGAGCTACCTGTGCCGCCATAGTGGAAGTAGAGTGCAGCCGCTGATAGGCCATCTCCGCATCTTGATGGGCAAAGGTGGCTTCATGCACCAATACATCAGCATCTTGCGCTAGCTCTACGGCATTGTCGCAATATACAGTGTCCGTGCAATACACAAATTTTCGCCCCACTTGAGTTTCCCCGCACAGGTCAGCGCCGTTGACTATGCGTCCGTCTGGTAGCGTCACAACTTCGCCCCGCTTCAGCTTGCCGTAGAGCGGTCCCGATGGAATGCCCAGCGCCGTTGCTTGCTCTACGTTAAACCGTCCTGGCTTGTCTTTTTCGGCAATCCGGTAGCCAAATGCAGGCACCCGATGGGTGAGGGGTAGGCAACTGACCGTATATTCGTCGTCTTCAAAGACAACGCCAGGTTCTACCGTATGCACTTTAACGGGATAGGAAAAATGGGTTTGAGAATAGCGGCCGCACGCGCGCAGATATTCGCCGAGGTTGGGTGGTCCATAAATGTCAATCCGGGTAGGGTTACCCGCAAGGCCGCAGCTGGCCAATAACCCCATCAGCCCATAAGTATGGTCGCCGTGCATGTGGGTGACAAAAATTCGGGTAATCTGGCTGACGCGCACATCACTGCGCAATAGCTGATGCTGGGTGCCTTCGCCACAGTCAAATAGCCACACTTCTGCCCGCTGGGGTAGCTGCATGGCAATGCTGGACACATTGCGCGATCGCGTCGGCACTCCCGAACTGGTTCCCAAAAATGTAATCTGCAAGGCTGCTACCTACCCCTACACCAAATGCTTCAATCATAGCGTCAGGGTATACCCAACTCCAGATGAAAAGCCTGTTTGGTCAAGCCGAACGCCTCTGAATCGGTCTCAACCTCACTTTGGTAGATTTCTCCGGAGCAAAAGTCAGAGTTGCGGAACAAAGTAGAATAGCGGAACAAATCAGTACCCGTAGACCATCTTTAAGCATTAAAGGCACTCAACTGCGAAAAAACGGAGAAAATATCGGAGATTGCGGATGACCAATAGGAGCAACCCCTGTAGACTTCTTCATGCAAGCCCATCTATAGTTTTTTATTCTTTAAGATCTGCTTTTTTAAGATCTGCTTTGAATTTAGCTGGCAGTGCTACAACAAGAAGGTTTGTAGCACCTGTCCCATTTTTTAGCCGATCGGTTTTCTGTTTATTGTTCCTGAATGTATGAGGTACTGGCGGACATGACATCTGCACAAAATCCCGGCTTGAAGCAGTTCCTAGTGCCGTTATTGCGGTGGGGTAAGCAGTCTTGGTGGCTCACCTTAGCGCTATGGCTAGTGGCAATGGCACCCGCCCGAGCGGCGCTTGACCTGCGAGTGGCGGTTGAACAAAATGTCAGTGCGGTGCGGGTAGGCAGTGCTACTAATGCGCTGCTCAAAGATAGTTCTGGGCAGGTATTAGCCGAAGTCCAAGGCGGCACGTCGCTGTTTGCCAATGCAGAAGGGGGCAGCGTCGCCATCAGCCGCTGGCGTTCGGGCGGCATTTGGATTGAACCTCAAGATGATGGGTTGGTTTGGATTGGCGATCGCTGGTATCGCGGCAAAGTCTACATTGTGCCGACGGCGGGCGGCTTAACCGCCGTTAACTACGTCGATTTAGAAGAATATCTCTACAGCGTGTTGGGCGGCGAAATGCCCACCAATTGGCCATTAGAAGCACTCAAAGCCCAGGCCGTAGCGGCGCGTTCCTATGCGCTCTATCAACGTCAAACGGGAGCCAATACGGTGTTTGACGTGGGCAATACCACCCGCTGGCAAGTATATGGCGGCGTCAAGAAAGAAACCAACACCACGGTAGCGGCGGTGCAAAGCACTCGAGGTCAGGTTTTGACCTACAGCGGGCAAATTATCAACGCCGTCTATCACTCGTCATCTGGTGGGCATACCGAAAACGTGGAAGATATATGGCTGACGGCTTTACCCTACCTGCGGGCGGTTCCCGATTTTGATCAGGCAGCTCCTGTGTTTCAATGGACTAAAAATTTCTCGGCTGACCAAATGCGGCAGAGAATTACGGGTGTGGGCAATATCATTTCGTTTGCGGTTGAACGTGCCACCCCCCGAGGTCGGATGAAGAGCGTGCGCGTGATCGGCGATGCTGGCCAACGGGTGTTGAGCGGAGATCAAATGCGGCAGGCGCTAGACCTGAGAAGTACGCTGTTTACCATTCAGCCACAGTCCGGCCAGGTTGCTAGCGCCCAAGGTGCGGCTTCAGGCGGCTTTCAGGTGATTGGTCGAGGCTTTGGCCACGGTTTGGGCATGAGCCAATATGGAGCCTATGGTATGGCGCTGCGAGGGATCAACTATCGAGATATTGTGTTGCACTATTATCAAGGCACCGTGCTGTCGCAGATTCGGGTGCAATAGTCGAGCTGCTCTACTGTTACTGGTAAACCCTACTGCTAACCACCACCGTGATCAATCCAGGTTAAAACTCGATTCCAAGCCCACCAAGGATCAAGGTCGTGGGCCTGAGCCTGACCCGCTTTGCTGCTGATGTAGCCCACATGCCCGCCGTGGGGGGTCACCACCAAATCAATCGCTGGATTGTCAGCACAGGCCGCTTCTAGATCAGGCACAATGGTGGGGTCAAACATCGGATCGTCGGCGGCATACAAAATCAGCGTCTTTTTTTGCAGCTCTGGCAACAGCGGCAGCGGGCTACTGGCTGCGTAGTATGCTTCTACCGATGAAAAACCCAATCGGCCAATGACTAGTTCTTGATCAAATGTCCAAATGCTCTTGACTCGCGCTAAAGCATCAGGGTCGATCGCGTCTGGATGCAGTTCATAGATCCGCTGCGCCAGCTTTTTCAACTGCCGCGTAATGGCTTGCTCTAGCTGTCGTCCACCTGGGTGGTTGATTAGGTAGGTGAGCGATCGCGCCGAATCTAAGCTGGGGCAAATCACAGCGCCGCCGCCAATCTCGGACGCCGTCAGCCCCAAGTCTATCCCCCAGTCGGCAACCGTTTGCGCGGCCTGAATGGCCCACAGGGCTAGCTGCCCACCCAGCGAAAATCCGGTAAACCAGAATGGAGCCGGACAGCCCATGGCTTTCGCTTTGGCAGCAATCCGGACAAAGTCTTCTCCCTCATATAACCCGTCTGAGGTCAATGTGGGCGATAGTTCAGCGGTTTTGCCATGCGCCCGCCAGTCAAACAGCACCACCGCATACCCCTGCGCAAAGGCTTTGCGTCCCAACAAGCGCAGAAACCATTGGTCATCCAGGTTCCCCGTAATCCCGTAGGTGCCGACAATTGTCCCTTTTGGCTGCTCAGGCATGGCGATGATGCCAAAGAGGGGCACATTCCCAGCACCCGAAAATGTTTGCGGTTGATAGGTCGGTTCTGGCACCGTGATGGTCTTTTCCCAATCGCGGCTCGCCTTCAAGGCGGCATAAAGGGTCATAGCCAGACCGTTGCTCAGCCCCAGAGGGGGAAGATAGGGCGGAATATTCATCAATCGCTACTACAAGATGCGTTTACACTTCTTTATGGTAGTTCGCTGGCTGCGACTAGCGTTCTAGCCGCTTGCGCCATTCAGCATCAATTTTGTCTGATTGCGCCACTTCTTGCTCGGTCAGGTCAGTTTCGGTTGAGTAGGCCAGATTGTCTTGGCTAACAATGGTTTCAGCCGCAAACTGTTGGGCGTAGGCCATTTTTAGCTGCAACGCTGCTCCGCCCTGGTTCAAGTTTTCCGCTAGCTGCTGACGTCGTTCATTGCCAGCTGCGAGCTTTTTGTTGCGCTGTTGAATCCACCAGTAGCGCACCAGCGGCACGGCTAAAAAGCCGATGCCGTAGGCCAACAGCAGGCCATAAATCCCGCCTGCAAAGGCCACCAATCCACCCAGTTGTCCGGCAATGCCAGTGCGCAACAGCCAACCCAGCACCAGTGCGCCAATCAGGTTAAATGCGCCCAACCCCGCTGCCAGCATATTTTGCCCAGATGTGGCTTGACTGAAGCGCCAGAGCGATTCTTTGAGGTAGGCGGAAATGGGAGCAGATTTCTGCTGAGCTGCCGTCACCTGAAGTTCGGGGAAGTGATACACAATCTGGCCGTCGGGGCTAACTTCGGGCTGGCCGTTGAACCGAATTAGCACAGGCAACATGTAGTCTTCATCATTGGCCAGCAGCTGGTTAGGTAAATCTAGGTACGGAGCCATCTGTTCGGCTACCACGGCACCGCCATGATTGCGGATCACCGTGGCGATCGCCCGCCAGCGACGTTCAGCCAAATCGGCATTGGGATTACCATCGCCAAACAAGAACGAAAATACCGCTTCCAAAAAGTTAAGTTTGCGCGGCTCGTTTCCAGCCAAGCGTTGGCGGCGAGTGTCGTAATAATTGGGCTGAAAAATCAGATACCACTCCGGCCCAATCCAGAAATTGGGTAGAAACGTCATGCCCCCGCCATCAAAGCCGCGATCGTCATCGTCTCCTTGAGCCGATTTCAGCGCCGTTAGCGCCAGCACAATGGCAATCGTAATCAGCAAAATTGACGCAACTAATGCCACCCCAAAGGACATGCGGATGATGTAAAACAAGATCTGCCAAACCTTGCTCCACCATGCCTGAACCCGCAGCCGAAAATATTTATTTTGTAATACAGAGCGGAAATTTTTGGGAAATAGGTAGGCAATTTCGCCCGCCTCCGACACCTGCATATGGCCACCGGCCTCGGAGGCGAGCGTCAATAGCCCCTGTTCGGCTAATTTCACATCCAGTCCGGCCTGAGATGCCACGTCTCCAGCCGTCACGCGATAATCCAGCGTTTCAACTGCTTTCATCAAACCAGAATCGGGAGTCATGCCTTTCTCTCACTGCACTCTTTAGAGCTTACTTCCACTCTAAATTACTTCCACTCTAAATTACTTCTACTCTAAAGAGTGCTAAGTCGAAACGACAACGAAGGAATGAAATTGGGCAACTATAGAAAATTTCTATGATTAACCTCTAATGGATTGATAGAGGTCAACCGCAATCGGCGTCTGCCTCAATTCTCAACCAAACAACTAGCTCTCCAAAACTAGCTCTAACGCCTTCCAACTGACAAAAAAATCACACAGATGCAGCTTATGCATTCAGGCAATTCTCTAAACGCATACGGCAGTGGCATTTCATCCTAAGGTGCGATACCCCTAGAGCAGAGGGAGATCTAAGCTTGACCTGGTTAACTTTATTGCCCCCGTTCTGGAATCGATGATGGCGATCGCCTGATCTCAGGGTGCCTAAGATGCGTGTGTGGTTTCACTCAATATTCAGTTCGCTTACTCCGGGATAGCAACCCAAGGATAATCATGGAAACGACGAAGCAGAAAAATTCTACCAACGAATCAATGAGTTTGACCTCTACAGTTCCTCAAGGCAGCGCTGATTTTGATAATTGGGCGATCGCTGTACGAGCACAACTGTTGGCATCACTCCGCAAGCGCAGCGGACGCTTTTGAGTGGCGTAGGTCTAAAACTCACTGCTTTAGCCGACCGATTTGCTTTAGCCCGCCGACCATGAAACTGGGCTATGAATTTGCGTTATGAATTTGCGCTATGAACTTGCGCTATGAACTTGGGGCTGTATCAAGTTTCTGGATTGATTCAGTTCTGGCGATATCGATGAATTGCTGCAAGATAGGGGATGAATGCCCCTGTCGCCAAACAATAGTTAATGGATTGGCTGTTGGCTGCTCTTGAAATGGGCGATAGACTACTCCTTGGCGTCGAAGATTCTGCACGCTGGACGGCAGAATACTGATGCCAATTTCGCCTGCAACTAGCCCCAAAATTGTGACCATAAAGATCGCTTCTTGAGCCACCTTAGGGACAAATCCTGCCTGAGCACACAGATAGTAAATTTGCTCCGACAACCCAGACACAACTGGACGCAGAGGCATCACAAATTCTTCGTTCGCTAGATCAATTAGCGAAATTTTGGCTTGGGCTGTTAACGGATGGTGCTGGGGTAAAACAGCCACCAGTGTTTCTTCTGACAGAAGCGTCACTTCTAGATCCTTGGCTTCAATCAGGGCAGGAGTTCGATAGGCAAAAATGATGTCGGCCTGGCGATCGCGCAATTTCTGAAGCTGGGAACCACTACTGGCTTCCCGTAAAATCAGATTTGTCTGTGGATAGTGTTGCCGAAAAGTCCGCAGAATATTGGGTAAGACACCATTAGCCATCGAGCTAGTAAAGCCTACTGTCAAATGACCCAATTCCCCTTGATGGATGCGTTGGGTTTTGTGGATCGCTTGTTCTAGGTTTGCGAGAGTCGAACGCGCTTCTGCTAAAAATGCCTGTCCTGCCAACGTGACTTGGAGCGGGCGTTTTTTGCGATCGAATAGCTTTACACCCAATTCCAATTCTAGGGCTTGAATTTGCTGACTCAATGGCGGTTGGGCGATCTGCAATCGTTCCGCTGCGCGGCTAAAGCTCAGCTCATCGGCAACCGCAATGAAGTAGCGCAGGTGGCGAAGTTCCATAAGCTCAGCAGAATACTTTTAAAATATAATTGTATGCCAAAACTAGTATTTGACATATATTAAGGACTTTCTTAGAGTAAGCATGACGGGTACAAAGACACGAAGACACGAAAATTTGAATGCCCCATGTTTCTGAGAGAGGATTTCTATCATGTCAGGCTTAATTCGACGAGTTGTGATTGTCGGTGGCACCCATGGCAACGAATTGACCGGGATTTACCTGATCAAGAAGTTTCAGCAGTTCCCCCAGTTGTTGCATCGGCAAAGCTTTGAATGTGTGACGTTATTGGCCAACCCCAAGGCGATCGCGGCCAATCGACGTTATATCGATCGTGATTTGAACCGTTGTTTTGCCAACGAAGATTTGGCTAATCCAGCATTAACGGGTTACGAAGATAGACGTGCTAAAGAGATTGCGGCACAGCTAGGGCCAAAATCCCAACCCAACGCTGACGTGATCATCGATCTGCACAGCACAACTGCAAATATGGGCTTGACGATTTTACCGTCCAGTAAATATCCCGTTAATTTGCGATTAGCGGCCTATCTGAGTGCCTTGAATCCATTGGTTCGCGTTTGTTGTGGGGTGCAATGCAATCAAGACGCTCCGATGTTGCGATCGCTCTCACCTTTGGGCTGCACAATTGAAGTGGGTGCGATCGCCCAAGGTGTGCTCAATGCTGATTACTTGCAGCAAACAGAACGATTGATTCATAACATTTTAGATTATCTCGATGCCATGAATCAGGGAGAGTTTCTGCCTGTGCCACCCAGTTTGAATGTGTATCAGGTGATTTCATCGGTGGACTATCCCAGAAATGCATCCGGTGAACTGCAAGCTGTTATTCACCCTCACCTCCAGTTCAAAGACTATGAGCCGTTATCCGATGGCGAACCGATGTTTCTCAAATTTACTGGAGAAGCGATTCCTTATCGAGGAGAAGCCACTGTTTATCCTATCTTTATTAATGAGGCTGCCTATTACGAGAAAAAAATTGCCATGACGTTGACCAGCAAACAGCAGCTGAGGTTGGAAGCTGTGTAAGTTTTCTCGGTGCCAATAGCTTGACTGTACTAGCTAGATGCGCTTTAATCTGTCAATGCAGCATTTTCGGATGGCCGTTCTCCGAGGTGTCTGCTAATCGCCCAAAAATTTAGTCAACGCTACCGGACGCTGTTACAAGCGACGTCCGGTAGCTGACCCCCAAAGACTGTTAACGCCAGTCTGGAGGCTGAGGTAATTGTACGACAATCCCCTTAGCCATCCCAGCTTGCCATAGCCGTAAGTCTGGGGTGGCTAAATTTTTGGGTTTTCCTAACCCCTCGTTACCCAAGGAAAACCCAAATGATCGCTTCGTTTCGTTCCACCGATGCGCCTCCCGTAGCTAGTTCACCTGTGGTGATTGTCGATACCCCGCATCCTTACCCAACTCCACCCATCCCCGAACCCACTCCACTGCGCCACTTGCTAATCGGCACCCCAGAGGTCGTCCAACATACGATCCACCGCCTACATAATCTGCGGTATGTCGAAGCAAATTTCTGGAGTCCGGCGATTCCTCTACCAGACGCGCAGCTGATTGTCCCGCTCAACCCGAATGAAATCATGCGGATTTTGGTGCGATCGCTTCGTGTGATTGGGTAGATCTGGCGGGTGTGCTGTGGGCGATCGCCCGATTATGAGACTCGTATTCGCAGCCGTTATCGCTGCTGTGAACACCAATCTCGCAAAAGCGCGATCGCCTGCTGTAGACCGAGGGTGTTGCTGTGCTGGAGAAATTGCAAAATCTGGTTGGGGGTCAACCCTGGAAACGCGTAGCTGTGTGTAGATTTCACATAGGCTTGATTGTGCAACCGATAAATTCGGATGGCTCCTTTCAATACATCGTCTTCGCCCGTGGTGATATATTGCCACAGTTCGGGGATGTCCAAACTGGCGCAAATGGCGAGTTTGTTGAGCGCACTTTTGGTCATGCTGACTTCCACCAACAGGTCTGGAATCGGCTGCTGAGGTAGCTGAATTGTAACGATTTCATTAGGATTGGGCGATCGCTCTATGTAAATGTGCGCCGCGATCGCGTCCACTAATGCCTCAATACCTGCCCCAGTTCCTGGGTTCTTGAAATCGCGGTTCAGCGCTGAACCGCGATCGCCGCTTGCTTACAAATCAGTGGTGATAACTGGGGTCGTGATTTAGCAACGAAACAGGAGAGCAATTATCGTCGTGGTGCGCTTGCTGAAACTACGACGTTTTGCCTCAAAGCGATCTTTGGTGGCAAGCTCCGTTCACATAAATTTGACAATCAAGCGGTGGAATTATTCTTGCAACGTGCAGCGCTTAACCGGATGATTCACCTGAGAAAACCGGAGAGCTACAAAGTCGAGGGCTAACTCACCGACTGCGTGAGAAGGAAAACTTATGACTTGGATTTAGCATTGCTTTGCAAACTCACGCAACGCAGTGTAATTTTGGATGCATTTCAAGATAGATTTAAAAATATGAAGATTGAGGTATTGATAGATTTTTGTCTATGCTTTCCTGCCGTCTTGACCCCTAAGATCTGAATCAAGGAGGAATTAAACGTGGATTTCTTATCCGATTTCTTAACGCGCTTCCTGGCGCAGTTACAGTCCCCGACACTCGGCTTTCTGATTGGTGGTATTGTCATTGCCTCCCTCGGTAGCCAACTGGCAATCCCAGATCCGGTCTATCAGTTCATCGTTTTCATGCTGCTCATGAAAGTCGGCCTGACCGGTGGACAGGCGATCCGCAACTCCAATCCGGCGGAAATACTGTTGCCTGCGTTGTTCGCCATGGCAATAGGGATACTGATCGTGTTCATCGGGCGCTACACGTTGGCAAAGCTGCCGAAGGTCAAAGTCGTGGATGCTCTTGCAACCGCAGGCTTGTTCGGTGCCGTGAGTGGCTCCACCCTTGCCGCCGCTCTGACTCTACTGGACGAGCAAGCTATCCCATACGAGCCTTGGGCTGCCGCACTCTATCCCTTCATGGACATCCCAGCCCTCGTAACTGCGATCGTCTTGGCCAGCATTTATACTAGAAAGCAGGAAGATCATTTCAGCAAGCAGCGCGCGATCGCAGGCGGGTATCCCAGCGAGCAGCGCGATACCGCAAACAAGCGGGTCAAGATCTGGCCCATCGTCAAGGAAAGCCTCCAGGGTTCGGCTCTAACGGCACTGCTGCTCGGCCTCGCTCTAGGTCTGCTAACCCAGCCGAAAAGTGTCTATGAAACCTTCTACGATCCTCTTTTCCGTGGCCTGCTTTCGGTACTGATGCTGATCATGGGTATGGAGGCCGCTGCAAGACTTAAAGAGCTGCGCAAGGTGGCTCAGTGGTTCGCCGTATATGCCTGTGTGGCACCGCTGATCCATGGGCTCATCGCCTTTGGTCTCGGCATGATTGCCCACTACGCCACGGGATTCAGCCTTGGTGGTGTCGTGATCCTAGCCGTCATCGCTGCCTCCAGTTCAGACATCTCAGGGCCGCCCACGTTACGAGCCGGTATCCCGTCGGCCAATCCCTCCGCCTACATCGGCGCGTCCACAGCCGTCGGCACGCCAGTTGCGATCGCCTTGGGAATACCAATCTTCATCGGTCTCGCCCAGGCGCTGGGCGGCTGATTCCAGACGGGTCGCGGTCTGCCGGTGCTCCCCTGGCCCGGCGACCAACGCGGCGGCTAGATCTGCACGGGTAGTGCGCGGTGCTGCCGTTTCCCTGAGTTTCTATGTAGTTCAACAAATACACACATCAAGAGGTAACCCACATGGCCAAGCCAGCCAGTAAGCTCGTCATTGTTACAGAAAAGCTACTGCTGAAAAAGATCGCCAAGATCATCGACGAAGCCGGGGCGACCGGTTATACGGTGGTAGACGCTGGCGGTAAAGGCAGTCGCAACGTGCGCTCGTCGGGACAACCCAGCGTTTCCGATACCCAGTCGAATATCAAGTTCGAGGTGCTCACCGAAGATCGGGATATGGCCCTGAAGATTTCGGATAAGATCGCGTTGGAGTTTTTCGACAATTATTCGGGCATCGCCTATATCTGTGAGGCGGAGGTACTGTACGCGCACAAGTTCTGTGGGCCAGACGGCTGTTAACGCCGGCGCAGAAGTCATCGGCCCAGACCTATGGGCCGCACGGCTTTTGAATGGAGACACTGAGGAAGGATTTGAGCTTAATTCAACAGAGAATCAGGGTAATCCTGAAAAATACCTTTGCTTAAGGTGGAAAGCTTTTTCTCTAAATCCAAGTCCAGCTACTCAACTTTCTATTTTTCACAATAACCCTCTATAGCGAATAAAAATCAAAACAACAGTCCATGATCCCAGTGCGACTTTAAGGGCGACCAGAATATTGAGGATGGGAAGAATCCCACCGCTGAATAGTTCGCCCAGTTCACCGTGGGGAAGTTCTATCCCAGCGAGTGTAATCATCGACAGTACAATGAAGACCAACACGGAAATTTTTTCCCAGATGGCGGCGTGCCAGCGCTGATAAATCGACTGCATCCGCTCTGGGGAAGAGGTCATAGCAATCAGGCCGATCGCCGTTCCGCCCGCTACCCCTG
>CASBQX010000235.1 GCA_949127925.1 Synechococcales cyanobacterium PMM_0002 | reverse complement strand
TAGAAGAGTTGGCCGCTTCAACCACCTAAGGGGCTGAACACGTCAAGCCCTGGAAAGGTTAAAGTCTAAAGCATGGGTACTAGTCACGGCTGAGCTAGTCTTCGTACTTTGGACTTTTTTGTTGCATTAATTGGCGATCCTATGGCTCGATTTCTTCACGTTGCCGACGTTCATTTGGGCTTCGATCGCTACGACAGTAAGGAGCGCACCCAGGACTTTTTTTATGCCCTGCGAGATGCCCTAGCACGGCATGCGATCGCCCCTCAGGTTGATTTTGTCCTAATTGCGGGCGACTTATTTGAGCACCGCAACATTCAGCCCAATATTCTCAATCAGGCGCAGATCTGTTTACAAGACTTGCAGGCGGTGGGGATTCCGGTATTGGCGATCGAAGGCAACCATGACAACCGTCCCTATGGCACCAAAACGAGCTGGTTACGCTACCTATCCGACTGGGGATCGCTGAAGCTGCTGGAGCCGGGAGATTTGGCAGCAGGGGAACCATTCTACGCACCGTGGAACGAGGACACGCGGCGGGGTGGGTATATTGACTTGCCCTGTGGAATTCGGGTGCTGGGGTCCTATTGGTATGGCGCGACTGCTCCGAAGGCGATCGAGCAAATTGCTGTCGCCATCCAAGCTCTACCGCCCAGTCCGGGGCGCACCGTTTTAATGTTTCACCACGGGCTAGAGGGACAGATTGCCCGCTATCAGGGGGCGCTGCGCTATGCGGACTTATTGCCGCTCAAGACCGTTGGCGTGGACTACTTGGCTCTAGGTCATATCCACAAAAATTACGAGTTGGAAAACTGGATTTTTAATCCTGGCTCCATAGAAGCTAACAGCGTTGAAGAAGCGAGTTTTGCGCGAGGCGTTTATTTGGTTGAACTGGATCAAGCAGGGCTACGAGCAGAGTTGAAGCAAGATTATTGCCAACGGCCAACGGTGCGGTTGCGGCATACGCTGCGGGGGCAAGAGACGGTAGATGCGGTAGAGGCAGGGGCGATCGCTACGCTACAAACTGCGATCGACTCTGGCCAGGTGAACCCTGCCGATCAGCCGATTGTGGAGCTACGGCTAGAGGGCAGTGTCGGATTTGATCGGCTCGATTTGGATCTGCGCCAGCTCCAGCAGCAGCTTCAAACCTTGAGCGGCGCGCTGATTTTTCTGCTGAAGTTTGAGGCAGAAGCGGTAGAATTTTCGACCAGCCTTGGGGATGAAGCCAGCCGTACCCAAATCGAGCAGGAAGTATTTTTGGATATGTTGACGGCTCACTCGACGTATAAAAAGCGGGCAGGGGTGCTGGCTCAGGGTTTAATTGACCTGAAAGACCAGCAGTTAGAGGGGCGCTCGGAACCTGACCTTTATGACTTTGTGCGGAACTTGATCGAGTCCGAACCGTCTGAACGTATAGCTGACGACGCTTAGCTGTTTGGTAGATCCCGTTAAACTGAACCAGTTGACGGGTATTTTTTTGACTTTCTAGTTAACTGCAAGAACACTGTCATTTGCCCCATTCCCTTACCCTTTACATGATCCACAAATCTATTCGCCCCGCCATGGCAGCTGTCCTCACAGCTGTGATCACAATTGCCACCACCGCCCCCGGTGCTTCAGTTTTGGCTCAAACTCGCCCTACTCCCACGCCGGGGGTGCCTGCTGCTGATACCACGGTAGAGTGTGAACTCCTGATCGTGGGGGCGGGTTTGGCTGGTACTGCTGCGGCCTATGAAGCGTTACTCGCTGGGCGGACAGTTTGTTTAACGGAACTCACTGATTGGGTGGGCGGCCAGCTGACATCTCAGGGCACCTCCGCCCTAGACGAGGCCAGACGGCAGCGGCAGTTGCGCCATTTTTCTAAAGGATATTTAGAATTGCGCGATCGCATTCAGCAAAAGTATCGTCGGCTTAGTCCTGGTGACTGCTGGGTGAGCGAATCGTGCTTTTTACCCAAAGATGCTGAAGAAATTTTAGAAGATGAACTGCGCGATGCCGCCCGCAAAGGCAAGGGTAAGCTCAAGTGGTTTCCCTCGACGGTGATCAAGCAGCTCGACTATAGCGCTGACGGCAAAATGATTATGGGGGCGATCGCCATTCAGCACGCGGCGGCTCCCGGCACTCCACCCCTCAACACCGAACCGCTATCTCAGGTGGTTGAGGATATGTATCGCTATGAAGACTCCGATCGCCTCAGCAAAGCTATTATCCACTTCGTCCCCAAACCGACCAAACAGGCAGGCCCCGCCCCCTGGTATGTGATTGAGGCCACCGAAACCGGAGAACTAATTGCCCTCGCCGATGTGCCCTATCGCGTAGGACTCGATCCACGCTCCGCCCTCAACCCATCCTCCCCTAGCGCCACAGGTGATCCCTACTGCACCCAAGGCTTCACCTACACCTTCGCCATGGAGCGCACAGCCGACCCGCAACCCCAGGTAAAACCGTCCTTTTACGATCGCTACGCTCCCTATTACGGCTACGATCCTAACCCCAGGTTGGCGGACATCGACGTAGTATTTACCTACCGCCGGATTTGGAGTCCGACTCCGCGCTCTACCGAAAAAGTCTTTGGCGTTTCTAAGCCCAAGCCCGGAGATATTTCGATGCAGAATTGGGTTTGGGGGAACGACTACCGCCCCGGCACCGCCCGAGACAACTTAATTTATAGCCGAGACCAATTGCAGAGTGCGGGGCAGCTGAGTGCTGGCGGCTGGCTGGGCGGACTGCGCACCGACACGCTGCGGGCAGGCGAAGAGCTTGCCCTGGGCTACTACTACTGGTTTGTGAACGGGATTACCGATTCTCAGCTGGGTGAAGGCGTCAAAAAACCAGCTCCCAACCATCGATTGTTGACGGGTTTAGACTCGCCTATGGGCACGGTGCATGGCCTGTCTAAATATCCCTATATCCGGGAGTCGCGGCGGATTGTGGGTCGCCCCACTTACGGTTACCGCAATGGGTTTAGCGTCAACGAACTGGATATTTCCAAAGCCGATTTCCGCAGCGATTATTATCGGCAAAACCTCTCGCCTGAAATGTACCGCAATCTTTGGCTCTCTCTGGCTGGCCTAGAAACCACCTCTGCCGTGGCCAACAATACGCCACCCGACCAAATTGTCCGCCGCACCCGCTCAACCATTTACCCCGATGCGGTAGGCATTGCCCAATATGCGATCGACTTCCACCCCTGCATGAAAGATTCACCGCCAGAAGCTCCGGGCAATATTGAGCGCCCCGGTGTGAGGCAAGGACATGGAGCGGCTTACCCAGGGCAAATTCCACTTCAGGCAATGATTCCGCAGAACATTGACAATTTGCTAGTGAC